>JBKQRS010000324.1:0-6781 GCA_052143915.1 Bradyrhizobium sp. | reverse complement strand
TGTCGCAATGGCTTTCCTCGCAGGGCCAGACGTATTCGCAAGGTGCCGTGTCGGCGTGATCCATGGTGAGATCATCCGGTTGGAACGCTGACCGAGATGCGACAGGAAAGTCCGAAGGCCCGCTTCTGCGGTTCGGACGCGGGATGAACGGAATGATTTCTGCGCTCACGACAATCCCTCCCACAGCGCGAGCGCGACCAGAAAGGCCAGCGCGAGCGATATCAGATACGCGGCCATCAAGGCTCCCTCCTGCTGGGTGCGAAAGTCGATGGATGCCCGGATCAAGTCCGGGCATGACGAAAAATGGCGATGGTGGGATGCGAACCGGAGGCGCGGCATGACCGCTTTCGCGCGGTCATTTCAGGCGCGAACCCTATCTCTCTCGATGAGAGGCCGCGTGCCGGCACGTTCGCGCGCGCCGGCAAAACTGGTTCGGACGGCGGCGCGCGCTGTGGCGCCTTGCGGCCAGCGCTTCATGAAGAGAATGGTGCGCCCCGCGGCCGCCGTCCGATTCGGGAAATAAGAAAGCCCGCGGCCGGTTTCCCGGCGCGGGCTCAACTTTCAATGCTTGCGATGTTGTCAATATGCCGGTGATTTGCCCGATGGGGCAAGCGTTATGAGGGTGGCCGGACTATTTCGTTTCACTCGGCCTATTCAAATCCCTGAACCGGCGGCGGCTTGCTGTCGGCTGGCGGTGCGGGAGGTTTGGCAACGGGCGGCGGCGAAGCGACGCTGCCGGTGGTCTGCGGCTCCGGCGCCGCGCTCGTTTGCGAGGTTCGCTGCACCCGCGCGCGCGACGACGAGTGCCGCACGCCCCAAGAGCGCGAGATCGAGGGCCCGGCCGTGTAGCCGACGAACGCTCCCGCCACCGCGCCGATGGGCCCCAGCACGACGGCGCCCGACACCGCGCCGAGTGCCGCATCGCCCGCGCGCTCCTGCGCCTTTGCTTCGAACGATATCAGCGAGACCGCGATCAGCGCGGCAACCGGAAGAATTCTCATGGCGGGTTCCCCGTCGAATAACCGCGCCAAAATGACTCGGAAAATGCGGCGGCACCAAGGTCGCCGGGTTCCCTCCGCGCTTCATGAAAAAGCCCGCGGGCCGGGTTCCTGGCGCGGGCGTTGAAATTCTTGCGATGCTGTCAATATGCCGGTGATTTGCCCGACGCGTCAATTTTTCCAAGGCGGCGGTTGGCAAGCTTTCACAACCACCAGCGCCATGCATCGAATCGCGCTATTCGATCACCTCGTCGGCGGATAGGGCAGAACGGCAGCCGCCGGCCGGCGCAGGAAGAAGCTTCTTGATTGGCGGTGGAAAACCCCTTCACCAAGAGGTTGTGCCGATTGAATCGTATCCGGCATCAAGGATGATCGCTCTGGTCCTTCGCTCCTTGCCAGGTAGACGGCCCGCATCATGACAACCCAGCCCAAGGCCGAACCTGCAGCGCGCTCCGTACCAGGCCGGAATGCGGGTCTCGATGCCTTGCGCGCGACCCTTATCGTGCTGGTGCTGTTTCATCACTCCGCCATCACCTATGGCGCGATCGGAGGATGGTTTTATCGCGAGGTGCCGACCGATGGGCGGCTGGAAACCAAACTGCTGATATTTTTCTGCACCCTCAATCAGGCCTATTTCATGGGCCTGTTCTTTCTGATCGCCGGCTACCTTACGCCCACAGCGGTCGATCGAAATGGCGCACCGGCCTATCTCCACGAAAGAATACTGCGGCTCGGCCTTCCCTTGATTGTTTTTGGTTTCCTCATCGGGCCCGTAACGATTGCGCTGGCGCAAACGGCGGATGGACGGCCCTTCCTGACGACGCTGTTGCGGCTATGGGCGCGCGGCACTTTCGAAAATGGTCCGCTGTGGTTCGCGCAGGCGTTGCTGATCTTCTCGGCAGGATATCTGCTCTGGCGCGCCATCGCGTTGCGGTTTCGCGGCCGGCGCTTCTCTGCAGGAGCATTCCCCTCCAATACCGCAATCGCGCTTGCCGCGCTGATCACCGGCGCCGCTGCGTTCGCACTCCGGCTCGCCTGGCCCGTTGGCACGCAGGTGTTTGGTCTGCAGCTTGGCTATTTTGCAAGCTATGTGATGCTCTTCATTGCCGGGTGCGCTGGTTCGTCGGGAAAGTGGCTGGAGAACATTCCCGAAAACCAGAGACGGGTTTGGTGGCTGGTCAGCAAGTTTGCGATACCGATCCTGCCGGCCGTCGTCGTCGCGGCGCCGCATTTTCCGGGGCTAAAGGGTGACACTGCCGGCGGGTGGAATGTCCAGGCCGCGGTCTATGCATTTTGGGAACCGCTTGTCGCCTGGGGACTCATCCTGGTGCTGCTTTCGGCTTACCATCGCGTTTTCCCTCGCCTGAATTCGATCTGGGCGGCGCTGTCGCGTCGCGCCTATGCGATCTATATCATTCACCCGCCCGTTCTCGTCGCGATCGCGCTCGCCTGGCGCAACGTGGAAGCACCTCACCTCGTCAAATTTTCGGTTACGGGCGCCCTGACATCTCTCGCCTGCTTCTGGATCGCCGGCATTCTCCTGCACGCACCGCCGATCAGGAGGATCGTCTAGGCGCGCACGCCAGCTTCGAGCGCCGCGCTCGACGGCATCGTCGCGGTTCCGATCATCGCGATTGGCAATCGCTTGCTACTTCACGCGCCGGCCGTGAAAGAAACCCTTGCTGGTCGTGTTCTGCCGGATATTGGCGGAATCGCCCTGTTCATTGGTATTTTGGGTATGGCTTTCCTTCACCGACGTGTCGCGGGCCGCATCGGCGTTGGCGGATTTCGGTCCCTTGTTGCTGCGATTCCCCTTGGGGATTGGTGGCATATGACCGGTCATTTTCGGCCTCCTGCTGTTCGATGTATCCCGCACGGTTCAAGTTCCGGCGCGGACTATCGTCCAATCATGATGGGCTTGTTTCGCGGTCACCTTGCGCTCGATCAAGGCCGGGCGGTCAGAGCGCCGTCTACTTGACGAAGCTCAGATACGAGGTCAGCGCCTCGATCTCCTCCGGCCCGAGGTGGCTCGCAACGATCGGCATCGGCGATCCCGGGGTCGAATGATATCCCTGGCCCCACTGTTCAAGCCGGCCCTTGAGATAGAAATAGGCCAGTCCTCCGAGACGCGGGATGTCTCTCACGCCCTCTGCATTCGGGCCGTGACAGGCATAGCAGGACACGATGTTGGCTTCCGGGATCCCTTCCATATAGATCGTTCGTCCCCGCGACGCGAGCGTGCTGTCGCCGTCATCGGCGGCTTTCGGCGCGATCGTCGCAAAATAGTTGGCCAGCTCGCGCGCCGTATACGGATCGAGCGCCGCGACCGCACCCCACATGTATTGCCTCGAAAACGGATTGTTTCGCGCGTGCGCGCGAAAACTTCTGATCTGACTCATGATGTATTGCGGCCGCTGTCCGGCCAGCCGCGGCGCGACCGTGTAGCCCTGCGCCCCTGCTCCGTGGCACCAGGTGCAGTTGCGGACGGCCGCGCTCTCACCGGCCCATGCGGAGAGCATGGAGAAGGTGGAGGCGAAAATCGCCAGGATCGCTATTTTTAACCCGATGCGCTTCATGACCCCAAGCTTTCGCGCTTCATGCACTTAACCGACATGTCGGCGTATGAGTTGGCAGCACTCACTGCAGATAACTGACATAGGCGGCGACGGCTTCAATCTGTGACCGCGTCAGGTTGTGCGCGGTCGGCGCCATGATCGCGGAAGTGTCGACCGTCGAACCCTGGCCGCGGTCTTTCTTCCAGTCCGTCAGCTCTTCGACCATATACTGGTAGACCTGGCCCGCCAGTCGCGGAATTTCGTTCTGGCCCTTGCCCTCGGTGCCATGACAGGCGGAGCATGCGGGCACGTTGGATTCCGGGAGACCTTCCTCGAAGATTCGTTTGCCGGCCGCGATCGATCCCCTTGGCGCTCCGCCGAACGGTTTGGGATTGAGACTCTTGAAATGGTTCGCCAGCGCCGTGATCATCGACGGGCTCAGCACATGCGCGACGTTGCGCATGATCGGGTTCGACCGTCTGCGCTCGATGAAGGCCCGCAGCTGGGCCTCGATGTATTCGGGTTGTTGTCCCGCAAGGCGCGGCATCGGGAAATACCCGAGATACCCCTGGCCGGACAGGCCATGGCAGGTTTTGCAATATTCGAGCTTGGCCTCCAGGCCTCCCTTGGCCGCCATGGGCGCAACACCTTCCTCCGCGTGACCGCTCACGGAAAACGCCATCGCCATGACCAAAGTCTGCAATATCAGCCGCAAGCCGGTCGCCCTCACGGTCTGGCCCCCTCGCCTGCCGCCTGACGCGTCCGCTTCAACTGAACGGGCTCGGACCATCACCAACCGGACCCCCAGATATGGAAGTTGAAGCCGACCTTGACGACCTGGACGGTCTGTTTGACGTCCACGACGCCCGTCAAGCCGCTGATCCCGTCGGTCATCAGAATATTGCCGCTGCCAAAGTGGTAGTAATCATATTCGACGTTCATGGACCAATGACGCGAGAATGCCCAATCCACGCCGCCGCCGGCGACCCAGCCAACGCGATTGTCCAGCCCTTGAAAGTTGAAGGGCACCCCACTGCCGGCAACCGTGCCACCGCTGACATTGTATTTGTCTCCGGCCACGGCAAAGCCGCCTCGGCCGTAAAGCAGGACGTTGTCGAAGGCATAGCCGATCCGTCCCGTCACGCCTGCAAGAAAGTCATTGTTCGCCTGCACGAGCGCGACGTCAGGAGGGCTGTCATGAAGACTGACGATTTGGCTGCCCCTCATGGTCGTGCCCGAGGCGGTACCTTCAATGCCGATCACGACATTGGAGGAGAACTGGTAGTCGCAACCGATCTCGCCGCCGATCACAGCGCCCGTCGGCGTCGTGGTTACAGTGGTGACACCGGTCGTCGTGCCTGGCGCGATAAGATTTTCCTCCACGAGGAACACCGGATCGGTCATGGCCTTGCTGCCCTGGCCGCCGCCGAGATGTCCGCCGACATAGCAGCTCGTCCAGGTGAACCGCGGCGGCACATAGGGCACCTCCGACTTCATCGGCAAGTCTGCAGCGAGCGCGGGCCCCGCGAACGTCACTGCAAGCACTGCGGCTTGGGCGAAAAGATGTTTTCTCATCAGACAATCTCCGTATGCGGACGCGTCCGCCTACATCGCAAACCAGGCATGGAGGAACAGCGTGTTGTTGTCGTGGGCGCCGACCGTGGTGCCGTTTAGCTTGTTGTAATAGGTGTATTGCAGGCCGATCCTCGCGTTGAACCACGGCCAGCCGATCATTTTGCTGGCCCCGAACGGGATGTAGGCGATCTCGGCCATCCAGCCGTTGGTGTTCGGGGTCGAGGCTAGCCCGGTGACGGGATCGGTGCCGTACAGGTTCATGTCGGCGGTGCCCCATTGATTGAAATATTGCCCCGTGAAAACGACCCTGTTGTCGGCGCCGTAGGCAAACGAGGCCTGCAGCTTCAGGCTGTTGAGCAGGTTGGTGGGATTGGACGCACTCGTATCGAGAAAGCTCGCGTCCAGCCGCTGAAATTCCCGAATATAGCTGCCGCGCAACGTCAGCCAGTAGTTGTCGCCCTGATACTGATATTGCGAGTCGAAGCCGATGTCGGTGAATGTGTCGGATTGCGGAAACGTCGCGGTCGAAAAAGTCGCGAAGCTTGTATCGACCCAGGGATGCACATCGAATTGAGCCCCGAACGTGCCGATCATGAACGTATTCCTGCCCCAGTGCGGCTCGATTGCGACGCGCCAATATGGCGCCACGCTGCCGAGCTGACCGGGCGCACCAAACGGATCTGTCCCGATGGCGTTCTGCTGGCTGAAGCCGAGCGTCTTGTATCCGGTGAATTCCAGATAAAGCAGATCATTGATGAAGGTGTAGGCGCCGACGCCACCGACATGCGCGGCATATGCGCCCTCGATTACCGTGGGATGGCCCTGTGGGCCGAGAATCGTCGATGCAGCGTAGGGGAAGGACCATGCCGGCGTGGTGTTCCACACGTCCTGCACCGTCGGATTGTTGTTGGCCGTGATGCCGTAGATGAAGTCGAGCGGGCCGAAATGCGCGGTGTTGGCATAGCGGACGTCGGTATTGTCCCATGTCCAGGTGTGACCGAATGGATCGCCAAAACCGCCGGGGGGCACCGCGTTGTAGGTGACCTGCGCGAAGGCGCCGATGTTTTCGGTGATCGCGCCGCCCCAGAACGCGCTGAACGGCGAGAGCACGACATTGTTGTTCGCACTGTAAGGATCAGTGCCGGTCAGGTCCGCCTGGGTGCGGGTGTAACCGACGATCGCCATCATCGAGACCGGCGGAACCCACTCCTTGTCGTCCTCGCTCTTTGTCGAAGGAGGCAGCGCCTTCACATAGCCCAGCATCTTTTCGTATTCGGCGCGCGCATCCCGTCCCGCCTGGGACGAGAACGGCGTGGTGCGGAATTCGCCGCCGCCGGTGGTGTAACCGAGCAGCTTGAACCTTCGGCCGTACGGGGTAAGCGCGGGAAAATCGGTGTGGCAGGTGCCGCAGGGCTGCCCGGTCTGTCGCGCGAAACTTGGAAGCGCTTGCGCCGGTGGAGCGAAGCCAACCGTCAGGAAGCCAGATGCAACGACGACGAACGCGACCGCAGCGAATACTCTGAACTTGCCGAAGGGTCTGGTGATACGACCGCCATCGCCTCGCATTGCGCGCTATCCCGTTGTTTACAGCGCTCCGTGCCGACGCACGAATCCTGAATCGAAAGTCGCTTACGGGAACGACGATAGTCCATG
>JBKQRS010000323.1:0-5678 GCA_052143915.1 Bradyrhizobium sp. | reverse complement strand
AGACGCTGCAGCTTTCTCACATCGCCGTCTACGCCACGCGCGCGACCGGCGAAAAATATCTGATCAATCCGAACAAGGGCGGATAGCGCCGAGCGACCCTAGGTGAGTTTTTGCCCGGCGAATCAAGCGACAGGAGTTGTTGAAGCAAGTTCTTAAAGAGGGGGAAATCAATGTCTGCAGACCTGAAGTATCTCGCCTTTACTGCAATTCTGACAGCGTCGTTGTGGATTCCTTACATCGTCTGCCAGTCGATGACCAATGGATTGCTGACGCCTCAAAACTATCTCGATCCCACGTCGCGGCCAGTTCCGCTGTGGGGCAAGCGCGCG
The DNA here is from genome assembly GCA_052143915.1 of Bradyrhizobium sp. GTDB lineage: Bacteria > Pseudomonadota > Alphaproteobacteria > Rhizobiales > Xanthobacteraceae > Bradyrhizobium. Next base: position 5,349 of record JBKQRS010000323.1, on the reverse strand, counting down.
GATCGGGCCTATCTGAATGCGGTCGAGAGCTTCGCGCCATTCGCAGCGCTCGTGATCGTGGTTCATCTGGCCGGCAAGGCCAATGCGATGACCGCATTCTGGGCAATGGCCTTCTTCTGGCTGCGTCTCGCCCATGCCGTCGTGTACCTGCTGGGCCTTCCCTATCTGAGGACGCTGATCTTCACGCTCGGCTATGTGGCGGTGGTCGGAATCTTCTGGGAGTTGGTCAAGTAGGCCGACACGCCGACGCAGCCTATGGATTTTGGCGCCGAAACGATTTCGGCGCCAAAAGTCGCGGGCGCATCACAAAGTGACTTGCGTTTGGCGCGCCGCGAGGGAACATTTGTGCCGAAAATCCGCGCAAAAACACAGACCGGGGGAGAACCTTCCATGAATGATCTGAGCCGTCGCCACCTGCTAGCCGGCGCAGCCGCCGTCGGCGCTGCAACCGCCTTGGCGCCGTTGGACGCGCTGACCGCGCGTGCCGCGGTGCCGCCCGCCGCCACCCAGGCTCCGGGTTTCTATCGGTACAAGGTCGGTGCCTACGAGTGCACCTCGATCAACGACGGCGCTCGCTCGTTTCCGCTACCCGACACGTTCGTCGGCAACGTTCCAAAGGAACAGGTGATTGCGGCAACCGAAGCAGCCTATATGCCGAAGGGCATGGTCACGGTGCCGTTCAACCCGCAGCTCATCAACACCGGCAGCAAGCTGATCCTGATCGACACCGGCAACGGCATCGCCACCTTTGAGCCGACCAAGGGCGCGGTCGGCCGCACGCTGCAAAATCTCGCCGCTGCGGGCGTGGATCCCAAGAGCATCGACGTCGTGCTGATATCACACTTGCATCCCGACCACACCAACGGCATTCGGGCCGCCGATGGTTCGATGGCCTTTCCGAATGCTGAAATCATGGTGCCGTCGGTCGACTGGGCGTTCTGGATGAGCGACGAGAACGCCGCCAAGGCCCAATCCAACACAATGATGAAGAATTATTTTGCCAATGTGAAAAAGATCTACACCGGCATCGAATCCAGGATGACGAAGTATGATTGGGGCAAGGAAGTCGCCCCCGGCATCACGTCGATCGCGGCACCGGGCCATACGCCAGGACATACCGCTTTCGCGGTCGCATCTGGTGGTTCAACCGTTCTGATCCAGTCCGATGTCACCAACATTCCTGAGCTCTTCCTGCGCAATCCGGATTGGCACGTGGCCTACGACGCGGATCCGGTCGTAGCGCAGGAAACCCGGCACAAATTCTACGATATGGCGGCGGCCGAGAAGGCCACCGTGGTGGGCTTCCACTTCACCTTCCCGTCGATCGGCCATGTCGAGAAAGACGGCACGAAATACCGGCTGATTCCGGCGGCCTGGAATCCAGTGCTCTGATCGCGCTTGCCTCTTTTGACAAATCAGGCCGCCGAAAGGGCGGCCTGATTTCTTTGCGGGCAGATTTCCTGATCAACGCCGACCAAATCCCGCAATTCATGCACTTGCATCTTGTGCTGGCATCGCTAGGGTGCGCGCAAGCCGATCTGGCGCTCCCGCAAATAAAAGGAAATCCCATGACCGCCCCGCACAACATTGTCGTCATCGTCGGCAGCCTCCGCAAGGAGAGCTTTACCCTGAAGATCGCCAATGCCATCGCCAAGCTGGCGCCCGCAACGCTGAAGCTTGATGTCGTAACCCCGCACGGTATCTCGTTTTTCAACCAGGATCTGGAAGCGACGCCGCCGGCCGATTGGCTCGCGTTCCGCGACAAGATTCAGAAGTCGAACGGTGTCTTGTTTGTCACGCCTGAATACAACCGGTCGATTCCAGGCGTGCTGAAGAACGCCATTGACGTCGCGTCGCGGCCGCCCGGGAAGAGTTCGTTCCTCGGCAAGCCAATCGGTCTTGTCGGCAATGCTCCGGGGCAGTTGGGGGGTGTCAGCGCAGTAAAGCACCTGCAGAATATCCTGCCGGGTATTTCGGGTCCGATCATGGGTCAACCGGAAATCTATCTGAACGGCGTCGGCGACGCCTTCGATGACAACGGCCACCTGATCAAGGAGTCGCTGCAGAAGGTCCTGCAGCAATATATCGACGCCTTTGCGGCTTTCGTCGAAAAACACAACAAATAGGCGAAGGCGCGGAGCCTGAAAAAAGTGGATACCGGTTTCGCGAAACGGACCGCTGCGACTCGAAGCGTGGGCCCGTGAGTTAGCGTTCCATTAACCGGGGTCGTCGCATTCTTGGCCCATGGTCTCCCGCAGCCGACTCAAATCCCTGCTCACCGGGCTCGCCCTCTATACGATGGCGGCGGGGATGGTCGGCTATTTCGGCATCAACGCCTATACCGGCAAGTATGGGCTGAATGCGCGGCAAGAGCTCGATCAGGAGATCATCGCGCTGACCTCCGAGCTGGCGCGCCTGAAACGGGAGCGCGCCGACGGCGAGCAGCGTGTCTCGCTGCTGCGATCTGACCGGGTCGACCCGGACATGCTCGACGAGCGCGCGCGCTATCAGCTCGATTACGCCAACCCGCGTGACCTGGTTCGGACCGTCAATCCGAACTGATTTTTCACGCCATTTGGACGAGAGCCCCGTATCGCCGCCTGGTGTGGTCCGCGTGGTCGGGCTCAAGCTCGACTGAACCCCGCATTGACCCAGATCAATCAGAGCCGTGCCGGGCTCTCATAGTCTGGTATGCAAGGGAGGAGCACTGAAAAATGATGAAGGAGCGTCAGCTCGCTCATCATGCGGCGCGTGTTGAGGCCGCGATTGCCTCGGGCGATGCGGCGAAATCGGCCGTCGTCGCGTCGTGGCGACGCTCTTCCCGATTGCATCAACTCAATCCTGGTGGCAACCGGCCGCCGCTACGGCTGACCGATGCGGAACTATCGGACATCCGCGGGCGTGTGGGGCCGCTGTTGCGCGCTACCCAGCCGATCATGGACCGACTGTATCTGGCGGTGGGCGCGAGCGGCTGTTGCGTTCTGCTCGCGGATCGCGACGGTGTTCCGGTCGATCGTCGGGGGGCCGCAGCCGACGATGCGACGTTCGAATCCTGGGGACTCTGGACCGGCGCGATCTGGAGCGAGGAGTACGAGGGTACCAACGGCATCGGCACCTGCCTCGTCGAACAGCGCGGGCTGACCATCGATCGCGGTCAGCATTTTTTCACCCGCAACACGCTTTTGAGCTGCACTGCCGTTCCAATCTATGATCACGAGGCAAGGCTTGCCGGCGTGCTTGACGTCTCCTCCTGCCGGGCCGACCGCACCGACGCATTCGCAAGCCTCATCGCTCTTGCCGCCGGCGAGGCCGCTAGGCGCATCGAAGCGGATCTGTTCCGGGCGGCGTTCGCCAAGGCAAGGATCATACTGACACCGTCGACCGAAGGGGGCGGGGGCGGTCTGCTGGCGGTGGATGCCGACGACCTCGTGATCGGCGCGACTCGGTCCGCCCGTGCGGCATTCGGCATTGCGCTCGATCGCGCGATGAAGCCGACGCCCGCGAGCGATCTATTGGGTGGCGACGCGCGGGAACATTTTGACGGTGTCCAGCGTAGCGTGCTGCAGCGTGCTTTACTGCGCAGTCAGGGGAACGTGTCCGCCGCCGCCAAGGCGCTCGGCGTCAGCCGCGCCACCCTGCACCGGAAGCTGAAGCGGTTCGATATCAATCCGCACTGAATTGATCGGCACATGCCGAGACTGTCGCAGATTTGCGACAAGTCGAAACGGCGATCAAGAGCCTCCCAGCTGACATCGGCTCAACCTCGCGACATGGTCGCATGACGTCGTTGTTCGGCGCGATCAGCCCCGAAACAGCGGCGAACAATGCAACACAAACAGCGGGAGTGAATCATGAACAAGCCGGAATTCCTCACGACAGCCAAGTCTCCGTTCGCCGAGCGCTACGACAATTTCATCGGCGGCAAGTGGGTCGCGCCCAAGTCGGGCAAATATTTCGACAACGCCTCGCCGGTGACCGGGCAGGTGGTCTGCAAGATCGCGCGCTCCGATGCGCTGGACGTCGAAGCCGCTCTCGACGCGGCGCATGCCGCAAAGGACGCTTGGGGTCGCACCAGCGTCGTCGAGCGCGCGCTCATCCTCAATCGCATCGCGGACCGCATGGAGGAAAATCTCGAGCGCCTGGCGGTCGCCGAAACCTGGGACAACGGCAAGCCGATCCGCGAGACCCGGGCAGCCGACCTGCCGCTGGCTATCGACCATTTTCGTTATTTCGCGGGCGTCGTGCGTGGCCAGGAGGGCAGTCTTGCCGAGATCGATCAAGACACGGTCGCCTATCACTTCCACGAGCCGCTAGGCGTTGTCGGCCAGATCATCCCCTGGAACTTCCCGCTGCTGATGGCCTGCTGGAAGCTTGCCCCGGCGCTCGCGGCCGGCAATTGCGTCGTGCTCAAGCCAGCCGAGCAGACGCCGGCGTCCATCATGGTTTGGATCGAGATCGTTGGCGACCTCCTTCCACCCGGGGTGCTCAACATCGTCAACGGCTTCGGTCTCGAAGCCGGCAAGCCGCTGGCGTCGAGCCGGCGCATCGCCAAGATCGCCTTTACCGGCGAGACCGCGACGGGGCGGCTGATCATGCAATATGCCAGCCAGAACCTCATTCCCGTTACGCTCGAACTGGGCGGCAAGTCGCCGAACATCTTCTTCAAGGACATCATCGCCGAAGACGACGATTTTCTCGACAAGGCGATCGAAGGTTTTGTGATGTTTGCGCTCAATCAGGGCGAAGTCTGCACCTGTCCGAGCCGAGCGCTGGTCGATGAATCCATCTATGAGCGCTTCATGGCGCGCGCGCTGGAGCGTGTCGCGGCGATCAAGCAGGGCGACCCCCGCAATCCCGCCACCATGATCGGCGCCCAGGCTTCAAGCGAGCAACTGGAGAAAATTCTTTCCTATATCGACATCGGAAAGAAGGAGGGTGCCGAACTGCTCACGGGCGGCGCGCGCGCCAATCTCACCGGTGATCTCGCGGGCGGCTACTACGTTCAGCCGACCGTGTTCCACGGCCACAACAAGATGCGGATTTTCCAGGAGGAGATTTTCGGTCCCGTGGTGTCGGTCACGACCTTCAAAACCGACGATGAGGCGCTGGCGATCGCCAATGACACACTGTATGGCCTCGGCGCCGGCGTCTGGAGCCGCGATGCCAATCGCTGCTACCGGTTCGGACGCGCCATCCAGGCTGGCCGGGTCTGGACCAACTGCTACCACGCCTATCCGGCCCATGCGGCGTTTGGCGGCTACAAGCAGTCGGGCATCGGTCGTGAGACCCACAAGATGATGCTCGACCACTACCAGCAGACCAAGAACCTGCTGGTCAGCTACTCGGCGC
>JBKQRS010000322.1:0-5039 GCA_052143915.1 Bradyrhizobium sp. | reverse complement strand
TCTCGAAACTTCATTCGGCGCGCCGGTCGGCGAGCCTTCGATTTATTAATCTAACACGTCATTCCGGGGCGCGAGTGAAACGGGCGAACCCGGAATCCATAACCACGATCGGGAGTATGGATTCCGGGCCTGCGCTAAGTGGCGCATCCCGGAATGACGATGTCTATGTGGTGTGACTTATACCGACGGCCGCGACCATTGACTCACTGCGTTCATCCCGGGGATGACGGTCTTTGTCTGGGGCCGTTGGTATTACTTAGCCCTTCGTTATCGCATCGATCTCCGCCATCTCCTCCGCGCTCGTCGTCCAATCGATCGCCTTGACGTTCTGCTCGACCTGCTCGACGCGCGTGGCACCGGCGATGACGCTTGATACCTGCGGCCGTGACGCCAGCCATGAGAACGCCAGTTCGAGCATGGTGTGGCCGCGCGCCTGCGCGAAGGCCTGCAGTTTCTCGACCACGTCCTCGTTGCGTGGCGTGACGTAACGATCGCGCAAGCCCGGGGCCTTGGCAAAGCGGGTGTCCGCCGGCGCAGCAGTGCCGCGCTTGTATTTGCCGGTGAGCAGTCCGCTGGCGAGCGGGAAGAACGGCAACAGTCCGAGATTGTATTCCCGTGCTGCCGGCAGCAGATCCCTCTCGATGTCGCGCACCAGGAGACTGTATTCGTCCTGGCAGGAGACGAAATGATTGACGTTGATCGCGCGTGCGACGTGTTCGGCTTCCGCGATGCGCCAGGCCGGAAAGTTCGAATTGCCGATGTATCGCACCTTGCCCTGCCGGACCAGGTCGTCCAATGCGCGCAAGGTTTCCTCGATCGGCGTCAGCGAATCGTAATCGTGCTGCTGGTAGAGATCGATATAGTCGCTCTTCAGCCGCCTCAGGCTGGCCTCGACGGCGGACATGATGTAGCGCCGTGACGCGCCCTGCCTGGTGCCGTCGGTCGCCATCGGCTTGGAAAATTTCGTCGCCAGCACGATGTCCTTGCGCCGGTCGCCGAGCACTTCGCCGAGCACCGTCTCGGAACCGCCCATGCCCGCATAGATATCGGCGGTGTCGAACAGCGTGATGCCGAGGTCGATCGCCTTGTGGATCACCTTGCGCGAAGTTTCCAGGTCGGTGCGCTGGCCGAAATTGTTGCAGCCGAGACCGACGGCGGAAACGCGCAGGCCGGAGCCGCCGAGGTTGCGAATTTGCATGGATCAATCCTGATGGAAAACGGTCTGATAGTTTGGCTTGGGTGCGATCGGAGCGCAAGGCACGGGTAATCCTTGCGAGTCAAGCCGGCTTGTTATTGGAGATGCTTCGCGCGTGGCGCGGCCACCGTTGGGGCCACAAAAAAGTGCGGCCCCGGTCAGACGCGGCGACTGACGGGGACCGCTTGGGGCGCGTGATCGTTGACGGGGGGCCTGATCAGACGCAGTCGCAACCTAACTTTGCTTTGTAACGCAGCAATGACAGCCATACTTATCCACAGGCCGTTTGGCCGAAGGCTGCGGACCGATCCGAGGCCCTTGAGCACGATCCGGACCCGAAGGGCCGCGTCAGCGCAAAGCTGCAGGGCAGCGAAAATACGTCAGAACAGCTTGCGATAGACCACAAATCCGGAATGCTCGGCGACCTTGTTGTAGAGTTGCTGCGCGGTGTGGTTCGTCTGGTGCGTATGCCAATATACACGGCCCGATCCGGCACGCCTGGCCTGTTCATAAACCCCGTTGATCAGCGCTCTGCCGACGCCCTTGCCGCGCGCGGCCTCGTCGGTGAACAGATCCTGCAAATAGCAGACCGGCTCGATGGCCATGGTGCTGCGGTGGAACAGATAGTGCGTCAGGCCGAGCAATCGTCCGCCGCTCTCCGCGACCAGACCATGGACGGGTTCGTAGGCGTCGAAAAAACGCGCCCACGTCATCCGGGTAATCTCGGGCGAAAGTGCGGTCGCGCCCGATCGCCCGTAGAACGCATTGTATCCGTCCCACAAAGGAAGCCATTGGTCGTAGTCCTGCCGGGTCACAAAACGGATGGTGAGGTTGTCGGACATTTCTCTATTCGTGAAAGGAGGATGGATCGGGCGCTCACGTCAGACGTGTGCCTCTCTCTTAGAGACCGAGGCGAGAACGATCAATCTGATTTCCGCGCTTGATGCGCGCCGCACCAGTCGGCCGCGCGCAAATCCCGGCCAGGGCCGATCCTGCCGCCGCCGCGCAATGACCGGTAGTAGTCGGCCTTGGCGGGATCGTCGGTGTGACGTACGAGGTCGGTCACCGGTGTGTAGCTCAACATGCGTCCGCCGCCGGGCAACGCTGTGCAGCTGAAACGCAGGACCTGCCCATCCCTGAGGTTGATGTTCATGGGCGTGGAATCGCCGACCCGCATCATCTCGGTGCGCCGCGCGATGAAGGCGCTCAGCTCTTCCTCGGGCAGTTCATATGCGCCGGTATCGCGGCTGTGATACATCAGCGCGATGAATGGCGGCTTGCTGTCGGCCTTTTCGTCGGGCAGCGAAAAATAATGGCGAAAGGCGCGGTTGATGAATTCGGCGCGGGTGTCGGAATCGAGCAGCACGATGCCGATGTCGACCTGATCCAGCGCCGCCAGCAGCCGCTCGGCGGTGGCATGGTGCTTGCGCTCCCGGACGAACGCATCCATCAGCCGCTTGCGCAACAGGCCGGTGATGGCCGCCGTTCCGGCCGCCGTGACCGCGAGCATCGCCAGGCGAACCAGATCGGAGACGTCGTAGCCGGGCGTCGCACGGTGGTTCAGGAAAAACAGCGCCGAGGACGCCACCGCGATGGCGGCGCTGGTCATGCCCGAAGCCAGGCCGGAGAGGGAGCCTGCAAAGGCCACGATGCAAACGAGCAGCGGCGCAGGATTGGGGACGACAATCAGGGTGCGATCGACAAGGATGGCGGTCAGTGCCGTCGCTGTCGTCAGGGCCGGACCGGAGATTGCGCGCCAGTCGAACTGCATGCCTGTTCCCGTCTCCACACGAGAATAAGGCGCGCAGCTTGCCGGATGGTTGCGCCGGCGGTGGGCTTTCTTGCGCCATCGCTAAGAAGCCGTTGAACGGGCCGGCTTGGCTTTCCGTTTTCTTGAATCGAATGATATCGATTCAAACATGGAACCGGGTTCCACCTTCATATGTTAGCGCTGAAATTTCGACAGGATATCCATGCCAACCGTTCCGCCGTCCGTCTTGCCGGTCCTGATGTTGTTTGCCTCCAATGTTTTCATGACGTTCGCCTGGTACGGTCACTTGAAATTCAAGCAAAGCTGGCTGCCATCGGTGATTCTGGTGAGCTGGGGGATCGCGTTCTTCGAGTATTGGCTGGCGGTGCCGGCCAATCGCTGGGGCAGTGCGGTGTATACCGCCGCGCAGCTCAAGACCATGCAGGAAGTGATTACGCTGATCGTGTTTTCCGGCTTTTCGGTTTTGTATCTCAGGGAGCCGCTGGGATGGAATCACGGACTGGGGTTTGCGTTGATCGCGCTGGGGGCGTTTTTCATTTTTCACAAATGGTCGTGATGAAGATTCGGACGCCGAATTACTCGGTCGTCATACCCGCGAAAGCGGGTATCCAGTACGCTGCGGCCCTGCGGCTCTATTGTCGGCGCCGGTGGAATACTGGTTCACATGCCGGAGCCTGTCATCGGGCAGCGCTTGGCGCTGACCCGGTGGCGGGTGATGACGTTGTGGGAACAAGAGCGCCTTCGCCACGCGTTCCCGTGGCGATCAGGAATGTCGCCGCCAGCAGGATCGCCGCCGTCAGCGCCACGGTGACAAGAGCGACAGGTGTCTTCATCGCTATCCGATCGCGACGCTGATCGTCGCGCAGTGTCGCAAAATCTGTGAATGGCCCAATGAAAATGTTTTTTCGGTTACGCCGGAATCGGCATCGCCATGCTGACCTTGATCGAAAACACCGTGAGGCTGACGATCACGCAGAGCGACAGCGAGGCGATCGCCAGCGAGGCCGCGACGGCGTCGGTCAGTCGGGGTGAGGCAACCGGCGCAGGGCGGCCGTTAAAGCCTGCAGCGCCTGAAGACCGGATCATGGTCTAAATCCTTCAAGGCGCGGGCGAATCACCCCGCGTGAAAGAAATTCGTGACAAAAATCGCCGGCAATATTGGGGCGGGGGCAGGCCGGAAAACGGCGAAATGACGGCGGAACGCGCGGTTTTGCCCGTTATCCCGTCAGTTATACCCGCTATTTTGCGTTCAAGAGCCTTTTCGAGCCAAGTGGAGACCGGTTCGGTTCTGATTCAATCAAAACCGATCGGGCTCTAAGCCTCGGCGACAAGTCCGGCCGATTCTTCGGCTCCGGCGCCGGGCCGCCAGTCCATGGACACGAAACCGGGGGTTTGCTCAACCCGCCGTAACCAGGTGCGGATCGCCGGGAAGGTCGAAAGGTCGTAGTCGCATTGCTCGGCGACATGGGTGTAGCCGTAGACCGCGATATCGGCGACCGTAAACTGGCCGGCGGCAAAATACGCACGGGTCTTGAGGTGATTTTCCATCACCTGCAGCGCGGCATAGCCGCGCTCCATCCAGTCCTCGAGCGCGTGAGTCTGCAGGTCACGACCGCCCTTGACCAGCGCGAGCCAGAAATAGGCGGCACCGATGTTCGGCTCCAGCGCGTGCTGTTCGAAGAACATCCATTGCAGCGCTTCGGCGCGTTCGACCCGCGATTCCGGAGCGAGCGGAGTGCCGCCGGCGACATACCACAGAATGGCATTGGATTCGGCGAGGTAGCGTCCCTCGGCGACTTCCAGCAGCGGTACCTGTCCGCTTGGATTCTTCGCAAGGAAATCCGGCGTGCGGCTCTCGCCGCGCAGAATGTCGATCTCGATCGCGCGGTAGGGCGCGTTGAGCAGAGCCAGCGCCAGGCGGACCTTATAGCTATTGCCGGAGCGCTGCATCGAATAGAGCTTGTACATTTTGGATTACGTTCGACCGGTGAGATGCGCGATGTGCGCCGAAGGAGATCGTCTTGTCCCCCCGCAACACGGCTAAACAATGATGCCGACGCGCACGCGTCGCAA
>JBKQRS010000321.1:0-22424 GCA_052143915.1 Bradyrhizobium sp. | reverse complement strand
GGCGGCCTGCCCGCGCGCATGAACATGAAACTGGTCGAGCCGTTGCGCGAATTGTTCAAGGACGAGGTGCGCGTGTTGGGGCGTGAGCTCGGCCTGCCCGAGATTTTCGTCGGCCGGCATCCGTTCCCCGGACCCGGGCTCGCCATCCGCTGCCCCGGCGAGATCACGGGCGAAAAACTCGACATCCTGCGCAACGCGGATGCGGTTTATATCGACCAGATCAGGAAAGCCGGACTCTATGATCAGATATGGCAGGCGTTTGCGGTGCTGCTGCCGGTAAAGACCGTGGGCGTGATGGGCGACGGGCGCACTTACGAGTATGTCGTGGGCCTGCGCGCGGTGACCTCGACCGACGGCATGACCGCGGACTTCTATCCCTTCGACATGAAGTTCCTCGGCGAAACCGCGACCCGCATCATCAACGAGGTGAAGGGTGTGAACCGGGTGGTGTATGACGTGACGAGCAAGCCGCCAGGGACGATCGAGTGGGAGTGAGGGGTAGAGTGGCACTTCTCGTCCTGAGTTAGGCCAGTCTATGGACGAGAGACCTGCTTTGACAGACCGATGATCGCTTCCACGTCGAGGTGGTTTTCGAGTGCCAGAGCGATCGCGTCGAGTGCTGAGTCAACCGAAGCGCTATGGTCCAGACCAGCACCATGCACACCGATGTGTGTGAGCCATGCCTGACGCTGCTTCGGATCGGCGAACAGACCATGGACATAGCTGCCAGCCACCAAGCCGTCCGCGCTGGTAGCCCCTTCAGGTTGTCCATCGACGAACCGGCCGAGCGGCCGGAGGGTATCCGGTCCCGTCGTTTCTCCGATGTGCATCTCATAGCCCTCGAACTCCTCGCCAAGTGCCTCGCCACGCACGCGCGCGAGCGTCTTGCCCGGCGAAAGGATCGTCGCCACATCAAGCAGGCCAAGCGCAGACACCGTCCCGGTGCGGCCCTCGATGCCGTTAGGGTCGGCGATTGTCTTGCCGAGCATCTGATAGCCGCCACACAAGCCAAGTATCGGACGGCCCTTGCGATGATGGGCGTGAATATCGATGTCCCATCCCTGAGACTGTATGAACGCAAGGTCGGCAATCGTCGCCTTTGATCCTGCAAGTACGATCAACGATGCATCCGGGATCGGACGGCCAGGCGGTACCATGACTAAGTCGACTTCGGGCTCCAGCCGCAGCGGGTCGAGGTCGTCGAAGTTGGAGATGCGCGGTGTGATCGGGCAAGCGATGACAACACGGTCGCCCGATCGAAAGCTGCGCCTCTCGAGAATGACGGCATCTTCGCTTGGCAGGCGCACAGCCTCCGCGAGCCATGGCACTACGCCGAACCCCTGCCATCCGGTCCGATCTTCGATGGCTCGATAGCCATCTTCGAACAAAGCGGGATCGCCGCGAAATTTATTGATGATGAAGCCCTGGATCATGGCCGCATCGTCGGCGTGTATAACCGCTTGAGTGCCGACCAGCGAAGCGATCACGCCGCCCCGGTCGATGTCGCCGACCAAGATCACCGGAACGCCGGCTGCGCGTGCGAAGCCCATGTTCGCTATGTCGCCGTTCCGAAGATTGATCTCTGCCGGCGATCCGGCGCCCTCAACAACAACGATATCGGAATTGGAGTGCAGCCGACGAAAGCATTCAAGGACCTCGGGCAGGAGGCCTACACGGCCCTCACCCCAGTTTGCGGAATGGAGGGTGCCGCGAACCTGACCGCGCACGATGAGCTGCGAGGTTTGGTCACTCTGCGGTTTAAGGAGAACCGGGTTCATTTCGACTGTCGCTGCGGCGCGGCAAGCAATCGCTTGGGTGGCTTGGGCTCGACCGATTTCGCCGCCGTCCACGGTGACGGCGGCATTGTTAGACATGTTCTGCGCCTTAAAGGGGCGTACTGTGAGCCCGCGGTTTGCGAGGGCTCGGCAGAGCCCTGCAACCAAAACCGATTTACCCACGTCCGAGCCAGTGCCCTGCAGCATCACTGCGCCCATTCAAAATCTCCCGGCGAATCTCTATTTGGCGCCCACCCATGCATCGTGTCGCGTCGCGCCAACATCGCTACGCATTCTGCAGTCTTGCAAGCTCGTGTTGGCGCCACCGTGCAAGGATTGCTGGATTACGCTTTTGCTAATCCACCCTGCGCACCTTGCCGTCGGACACGCTCACACCGCGCCGGAACCGCCCGCCACGATCTTCTCATTCAGTTTCTGATCGACGATCTCGACCGTGCGATCGATCTCGGCATTGGGCATGCCAAGCTGATGCGAGATCAGCTTCACCAGCAGGTCGACCCGCTCGATGAAGGGGGCTCCGCTGGCCACCGCGCGTGCCGCGGAAGAGGGTTTGAGAAGGCTTTCCGCCGCCTTGGCATATTTTTCGAAGGGAACCTGGTCCTTGGGGTCGGCGCCAAGGCGCCGGGCGATGGCGTCGACATGGTCATAGATCGACTGCGAGAGCTTCAAATCGCCGTGCACGGCGTCGCGGATCGACCGCGGTTCGTGCAGCGTGATGCAGCGGTAATTCCCGGTCAACAACATCGACCATTTTGCCAGAGGCACGAACAGCGAATCGAACACCTTGAGCTTCACCGGAACGTCCAGCCCGTCGAGCTTCACCGCGTCGATGTCCGCTTCCAGCTCCCGAAGCAGCCGATTGTGTTTCTCATCTTCGAAAACCGCCGCCTTGAAGTTCGTTGCCAGGCCGACATGAAGCACGTTCGCCGCCTCTTCCGGGGGACGGAAGGCCTGCGGATCGGGCGAGCAGAGCGTCACCAGTCCCGGTTTGAACCGCTCCCATATCTGGGCATTGGTATAGGCCTCCTCCAGATCCATTTCCGCCAGTGCCGGAATCCGCTTGAGATAGGGCAGCGGCGGCATGTTCATGATCGAAAGACAAGGCAGCTTCGCCGCGGCGATCTTGATCATCAGAACCCGGATCGTATGGTTGGTGTATTGCGGTTCCTGCATGGCAAGACCAACCAGATCATAACGCGCAACGTCGACGTCGCCGGGTGTCACCGCGTCCAGTTTCCCGGGCAGACCACGGGAGAAAATCGCCCGGTGCATCGCCTCGTCACGCAGCTTGATGCGAACTTGCGTCCCGTCGCGGTTGATGAGCTCCGCCGTATTCTTCCGGCAAACCAGCGTCACGTTGTGACCCGCCATCAAAAGCTTGGTCGCCAGCAAGGAGCCATACGAGGCTCCAAGGATCAGAATGTTGCGCGCCATAGCTGTCTGTTCCACCGATAACCTGACGTTCCGCCCGCCGCAGGCTGATAAATTGCCGTCAAGGATCCACATCGGTGCCTAGCGCAAATCGACAGGCATGACAATCACATCGCGAGTCCCGATTTCATCCTCGATCCCGACTTCGTCTCAACCCCCCGCGACAGCTTCTCGAAGCGCTTGATCAGCCGCTCGCGCTTGAGGCGGGACAGCCGCTTGATCCAGAACAGGCCGTTGAGCTGATCGATCTCATGCTGGTGGCAGACCGCGCGGAGACCCTCGGAATCCTCGGTGTGCGCATTGCCGTCGATGTCGTGATAGCTGATCCGGACGCGCGCATGACGCTCTATCTCGTCGTTGACACCGGGCATCGAGACGCTGCCTTCCTGATGCAGGATCATCTCGGGCGATGCCCAGATGATCTCCGGATTGACATAGGTTCGCCCGCCATCGTTCGCGTCGAGGTCGAGCACCACGACCCGCAGGGAAATGCCGATGTGCGGCGCGGTGATCCCGATACCGGGCGCGGCGTGCATGGTCTCGAGCAGGTCGCTGGCCAGCTCGCGCAGCGAGCCGTCAAACACGGTCACAGGCTGCGCCGGCAGCGCCAGGCGAGGGTCGGGATAGCGGATGATGGGATGGATGGGCATGACCGTTGTCGTAGGTCGGTGAATGGCTCCGGGCCGTTGCCGGCGGTCGCAGGACCTTGGGGCGGAATAGTGCAGCGTATTGCGCCACCGTGCAAAGATTGGTGGATTACGCTTTGCTAATCCACCTTACGCGCTGCAGGATTGCCCCCGTGCTGGGAATCGAAGTCGCTGACGACTAGGAACTCGCGCTCATTCATGCCGGTATCTGCTCTTTCAACCATGAAGTGCTGCTCCCGATGATCGGCGACGGCTACGCAATCGTTTCGCCACCGGTCAGTCGTTGACCTCGATCAAGGCGGCGTCTCAAGGCGAGTCTATCTGTGCATTGCAGATGACCAAGCAGACCACAAGGCGGCTTCTTCCCCCGACCTATCTGTGCATGGCCATCGCCGCCATGTTCGCGGTCCACTTCCTGGTGCCGATCGCCCGGATCCTGTCGTTGCCGCTGACGCTGGCCGGCTTGGCGCCGCTTGCGGCCGGCGTCGCGCTCAACCTCGCTGCTGACCGCGTGTTCAAGGAGCGGGGCACGACGGTCAAGCCGTTCGAGCGATCAACGGCGCTGGTGACGACGGGGGTGTTCGCACTGAGCCGCAACCCGATGTATCTCGGCATGGTCTTGATCCTGCTGGGCGTTGCGGTGCTGCTCGGCACCGCAACGCCGTTCGCCGTTGTCGGACTCTTCGCGTTATGGCTCGATGTGAGGTTCATTCGAGCCGAAGAGCGAATGCTCGCGGAGACATTCGGCGAAGATTGGCTGTCCTATCGTAGCAGGGTGCGGCGCTGGCTGTAGCCCGTAGGGCGCAATAGCCACCGGGTCGCGCGGACGCGCGCCCGATGACAGGCTCCGCGTATTGCGCCATTGTGCAAAGATTGGTGGATTACGCTTTGCCAATCCACCCTACACGCTAATCTCGTTCCTGGCCCGATACGCCAAGCGGCTTCGCTCGAAAAGATTTGCTGGCCCAACCGTCCGCGTGTCGGTTCCAGCCCGTCCCATTCGTCTTCCACCCATCAAGAGCCATTTGGGAGACCACGGATGACCAATTCTAACTATCGCTGGGTAATCGTCGCGGCCGGCGGCTTGCTCGGCTGTGTCGCGATCGGCGGCATGTTTTCGTTACCCGTTTTCCTGCAACCCATCGCGCGGGATACCGGATGGTCGGTCACCGGCGTGTCCAGCGCCATGACGATCGGCTTCCTCGCGATGGCGTTCACCAGCATGATCTGGGGCACCTTGTCCGACCGGTTCGGGCCGCTGCCGGTGGTGCTGACCGGGTCGATCGTGCTGGCGACGAGCCTCGCGCTGGCGAGCCGTGCGTCGTCGCTGCTCTCGTTTCAAATCATGTTCGGACTGATGGTCGGTGGTTCGATCTCCGCGATCTTCGCGCCGATGATGGCCTGCGTCACCGGCTGGTTCGACACCCATCGCAGCCTCGCCGTCTCGCTGGTGTCGGCGGGCATGGGGATGGCGCCGATGGTGATGTCGCCGCTCGCCGCGTGGCTGGTCTCGAACCATGACTGGCGAACCTCGATGCAGGTCGTGGCCGTCGTGGTCGCGGCCATCATGATCCCGGTCTCGCTCCTGGTGCGCCGCCCGCCGGCGCTTGAAGCCGTGTCCGCGGCCCCATCAGATGGCGCCGCGCCGGAGCCCGAGATGTCGCTGGCGCAGGCGCTGCGTTCGCCGCAATTCGTCGTCCTGCTGTCGACCAATTTCTTCTGCTGCGCGACGCATTCCGGCCCGATCATCCATACCGTGAGTTACGCCGTCAGTTGCGGGATTCCGTTGATCGCCGCCGTCACGATCTACAGCGTCGAGGGGCTGGCGGGGATGGGCGGCCGTATCGCTTTCGGCCTGCTCGGCGACCGCTTCGGCGCCAAGCGGGTGCTGGTGGCGGGGCTGTTCGCGCAAGCCTTCGGCGCGCTGGGTTACGTCTTCGTGCGGGAGTTGGCCGCGTTCTACGCCGTGGCGGCGCTGTTTGGCTTCATCTATGCCGGCACCATGCCGCTCTATTCGGTGCTGGTGCGCGAAAATTTTCCGCTGCGGATGATGGGCACCGTGATCGGCGGGACGGCGATGGCCGGCAGCCTCGGCATGGCGACCGGGCCGGTGGCCGGAGGTTTGATCTACGACACTTTTGCGAGTTACGCTTGGCTCTATGTCGGTTCCTGGGCCGTTGGTCTTGGCGCCTTCCTGATCGCGTTGACCTTCCGGCCGTTTGCAAAGGTTGAGGCGGTTGCGTTCGCGCAACCCGCCGTGACTTCTGCAAGCACCAATTAGCATAGGATATCATCATGCCGTATTACACCGCGATCGTCACCTTGCTCGTCGTGGCGTTCTATTTCTTCCTTGCAACACGCGTCGCCGCGGCGCACGGCCAATTCGACGTGAAGCTTCCGGCAACGGTAGGCAATCCCGACTTCGAACGCATCTGTCGCGTGCACGTGAATACGCTCGAATGGATGCCGACCTTCCTGGTGCCGCTGTGGCTTTGCGCGATCTATCTCAGCGACATCACCGCCGCGGTGCTCGGACTGGTCTGGATCGGCGGGCGTATCTTGTACTTCACCGGGTACAGCAAGGCGGTGGAAAAGCGCTTGCCCGGGTTCTTCATCCAGTCGGCGGCCTGCCTCCTGCTGTTCATCGGCGCCATCGCGGGCATCGTCATGCACCGGTCCGTCGGTTGATCTTTTTTCCCTCCCCCCGCGAAGCGGTGGGGAGGGATCAAGGGTGGGGGGTCGCGCCGCGGACGCCAGGCCCCCACGCCCGACCCCTAAGCGCGAGCTTCGCTCGTCTCGACCCCGCCACGCGCGAACGCGCGCGGAGGGAGGGGGAAGAGGCCTTCGCGTTTGTTGCAGGCAATGATGGTGAAAATCTAGCAAAAATGCCCGACGGGCAAATTCCTCGCCCGTCCCGCGAGGCGCGTGTCCAGTCCTTCACGATAAAATAATCCGCTTTCGCCGACGGGCAAATCGCTGGTCTAAATCCGCGCGTCTCACGGCGGATGAGGGGCGGGTCGCGATCGTCACGAACGTTGCAGTGGGATGCGGTGGACGCGGGAGTTACGACTGACGAGCGTGACTCAAGCGGACGGCGAAGTCGTGTGGTCCTGGCGCCCCGACGCTGGCGCCAAGTTTCGCGGGATATGATCTCGCGAAGTGACGGTGGCAAACAAGCCCGGTCACCGGGGAGCGCGAAGTAAGCCTGTGGTCCTACCCCCGTGCTTTTTGTTGCACGGGACCCATGGGTGCAATCGGCACCCGGCTTTCCCTGCGCCCTCTGACTTTGGAGGGACAGAGTTCGTGCACACCCCGGGCGCTTGGCGCCGCGGGACCGAGCGCGCACGTGTTCGGCTGTCTGAAGAATTGAACGGTGAGGGAATTGTGCGCGTGGTCTATGACGTGACGTCAAAGCCGCCGGGCACGATCGAGTGGGAGTAGGGGCCCGGCTTCATCGGCACGACGTGATCGCCCGCATGCGCTGCATCCACGCCGATTGAGCCCGGTTTCGTCGCGAGCAAGGCGCTGGTCATGCGCCGGCTTTCGTCCCGATACCGAGAGCGCCGAGCAATGGCTCGATATGCCGCTCATAAACGCGCCAGCGGCCGACGGAGCTGTTGTAGATCGGCTGGCGGACCTGCGTCGCGCTCGCGGTTCGCACCGGCCGATCGGTCTTATGGAAGGCGAGGCAGCGCTCGTCCCACGGCAAGCCGCAATAGGCAATGATGCGCCGCGCCTGACCCTCCAGATCGGCGACCACGTCCTCATAGTGGACATCGAGCATCCGCCCGGGCGGCAATACGCGGCGCCAATGCGCCATCAGCCGCTCGTAGCGCCGGTAATAGCGGCCGAGCTCGCCGAGATCGTAGGTGTGGTTCTGCTCGGCGGAAAACAATTTCGAGAAGCAAGAGATGCAGGTGTCGACCGGATCGCGAATGGTGTGAATGATCCTGGCGTTCGGCAACGCCAGATGAATGAGGCCGGCAAAGTAATAGTTGGATGGCATCTTGTCGGTGACATATTCGGCTTCGGCATCGCCGTTTCTCGCCGCGAGCTGGCGCACCAGGGCGACATAGCGGTCGCCGATCTGGCGCAGCGCCGCGGTGTCGAGAGCCGGAACGAAATCCGGAAACGGGATGACGTTGCCGTCGGCGCCGCGCACGGTGAGCACGACGTCATTGAGGGTCTGCAGCTCGCCGGCGCCATGGACCCCGGGATGGCTGGCGATGATCTGCTCGACCAGCGTTGTGCCGGAACGCGGCATGCCGAGCACGAAGATCGGCATCGCCGAGGCATCGCCGCCGCCGGATCTCTCGGCGACGAGTTCGCGACTGAAGACCGCCTCGATACGGTCGAATAGCGCGAAGGTGGCAGCTTCGTCGTAGCCTATCGTCGCGCGCTTGGCGGCGTTGCCGGCGAGCAAATGCCGGAACGAGCGGTGATAATCCTTCAGATCCGCATAGGCCTTGCCGAGCGCGAAATCGAGCTGCATGTGATCGGTCTTCGACAAGCCGTCGGCCTTGGCGGCCAGCGCTTCCATGCTGGCGAGATGCGGGTCGCCGGGCTTGAAGCTCTTGGAGTCGGCCAGATTGACATAGACACCCGGGACGTCCGGATCGAGCCTGATCGCTTCGAGGTAGGCGTCCATCGCCTCCTGCAGACGGCCGAACTCCTTGAGCGCATTGCCCATATTGTTGAAGGCATCGGCGAGGTCGGGCTTGAGCGCCAGCGCGCGCTGATAATGCGCCAGCGCGACCTTCAGATCGCCGCGCTCGAAGGCGATGCGTCCGATCAGATTGACGGCGTCATGGTTGTTCGGATTGAGCGCGAGCGCACGCTCCGCCGCGGCCGCGGCTTCCCCGGTCTTGCCCTGGTCGAGCAGAACGGTGGCGTAATGGAGATGAAACTTGTCGCTGCGCGCCTCGATCACCAGCGCCCGGCGCATCAGTTCGGCCGCTTCGTCGAGGCGGCCGAGATCCTTGACCGCCAGCGCCAGGTTGTCGAGCGTATCGGGATTGTTGGGGGCAAGCTCCAGCGCCTTGCGATAGACCGTTTCCGCCTCTTCGGTGCGCTTGAGCTCGCGCAGGCAGGTGCCGAGATTGTTCCAGCCATCGGGGAAGCCCGGCTGCAATGCGATGGCACGGCGATAGGACGGCTCGGCTTCGGCAAAACGCCTGAGGCGCAGCAGCGCATTGCCGCGGTTGCTGTGGGCTTGGGCGAAGTCGAGCTGGATGGCGATGGCGCGGTCGTAATGGGTCAGCGCCTCCTCGAACTTGCCCTCGTCGAACAAGGCGATGCCGAGATTGCTGATGGCGCCGGCGTAACCCGGATCAAGCGCGATGGCGCGACGTCCTGCCGCGATCGCCTCGTCGACGCGGCCGGCGAGCCGGCACATTTCGCCGAGATTGGCGTGATAGAGCGCGACATCCGGCTTGATGGCGCAGGCGCGGCGCACGTGCTCGATCGCGTCAGTGAGCTTGCCGGATTGATGCGCGACGATGCCGAGCATGTGTTCGGCCTCGGCATTGTCGGGCTCGGCCGCGATGGCGCGCCGGGTCAGTTCGTCGGCATCGGCCAGAAAGCCATGGCGGCGCTTCTGCTCGGCAAGGATCAGCGCCTGGCCGGGATTGACGGCCGCCACCGCAGCGGCTGGCGTGGTGGCATTGGCCGCTTCGGCGGCCATGATGGCCGCGGCCGCTGCGGCGCGGCGCTCGCCCTCGGGGCGAAACGGCGTCAGCACCGAGGCATCGCCCGCAGCGGCGGCTTCGAGCGCCTTGGCGAGGCGTCCGATCACGGCAGGCCATTCCTCGCCCTCGTTCTGCCGGAACAGCCGCATGGTCGGGTACCACGGATTATCCTCGCGTTCGAGCATCCAGCGCCAGTCGGTCACGGCCGGCAGCAGCACCCAGACCGGCCTGCCGAGCGCGCCGGCCAGATGGGCCACCGACGTGTCGACCGTGATCACCAGATCGAGCGCGGCCAAGGCGCCCGCGGTTTCGCTGAAATCGCCGAACGCGGGCGACAGATCCTCGATCGCGGTCTTGCGCCCTTTGATCTTCTTGAGATCGCCGCGGCGCGGGCCGAATTGCAGGCTCGCAAACGAAGTGCCGCGCACGTCAAACAGCGGCGCCAGCAGCGGCAGATCGACCGAGCGGCGGTGATCGTTGACATGTTCGGGATTGCCGGCCCACACGAGGCCGACCTTGAGGCCGGCCATCTCGGCCAGCCGCTCCTTCCAGCGCTGTGCCGTCGAAGCCGGCGGGCGCAGATAGGGGACGGCGGCCGGGATCGTCTCCAGCCGGGTCTTGAACAAATGCGGCAGGCTCAACAGCACGGCGTCGCATTGATAAGGCGCCGGATCGCCGCGGTCGCCCAGCACCGTGATGCCGGGCAGGTTCTCGCGCAACAATGTCACGAGCTGCTGATGCACCCGCAGCGTCACGCTGCCGGCGCGCGCGGCGAGCGGCGGCAGGTAGCGGGCGAATTGCAGGCTGTCGCCGAAGCCTTGCTCGGCCTGGACATAAATGTGCTTGCCGGCGAGGCTCTCGCCCTGCCACGGGGTTTCAGGAAAGCGCGGGCCCTTGCGCTCGGTCGAGCGCAGCCGCCATTCGTATTCGTCCCAGCCCTCGGCGAAGTCGCCGCGCATCAACAACAGAATGCCTAATCCGGAATGGGCATTGGCGTGATGCGGCGACAGCGCGATGGCGCGGCGCAGCGCCGCCACGCCGTCCTCGAAATGGCCGCCGTGATGCAGCGTGGTGCCGAGATTGGCCCAGGCGTCGGCATAGTCGGGCTTGAGCTCGATGGCGCGCCGGTAGGCAGCGATGGCCTCGTCGAACCGCCGCAGCGCGTGCAGCGCGTTGCCGAAATTGCTGTGGGCCTCGGCGAAATCCGGACTGGCGGCGATCGCCTTGCACTGGGCGCGCGCGGCCTCGTCGTAGTCCTTCAGCTCGTACAGCGCGACCCCGAGATTGCTCAGCGCGGCCGACATGGCCGGCTCGATCTCGAGGGCGCGGCGCGCCTGTTCGGCGGCAAGCTTCGGCCTGCCGGCCTGCCGGAACATCTCGCCCAGATTGGCATGGAACAGCGCCGCCCGCGGTGCCAGCGCGACCGCCCGCTTTACATGCTCGATGGCTTCGCCGAGCTTGCCGTTCTGATGGGCGATGACGCCGAGCAGGTGCTCGGCTTCGGCCAAGTTCGGCTGCATCTGCAGGACCTGCCGACAAACCGACTCCGCCTCCATGAGGCGGCCCTCATTGCGACAGCGCTCGGCCCAGCTCAGTGCCTCGCCCAATTGCATCAGGACCGGCTGGTTCTTTCCCACCATCTCATTCATGCGCTTCGATCACATCGGCTGGCGGTGTGGGGGAATCGAATCCCCCTCGCATTCGACCGGATGCCGAATCAGGCGGTCCGATCTTTCCCAGAATATCAGCATTATGCAGAAATTAACCTTATCGGAAGAAAATCCCTCGGTCTGGGTAGCCTTGATCGCGTCGGTCGGTCAGCACGCCGACAAGCGCGCCTGCGGCGGGGGGGGTGGATGCGGGAAGCGCCGGGCGCGAGCGGACCACGGTTGCACTTGTTGCTGGCGACGAGCTCGGTCGCGGCGCTGCTGGTCGCTGCCGGCACGCCGCGGGCGCTGGCGGGAAGCTGCGCCATCCAGCCCGTCACCAACCAGAGCTCGGTCAGCAATTCCGCTTCGATCAACTGCATCGACATTTCCGGCATCACCGTCACCGGCGGCGTGACCAATACCGGCACCGGCATCATCACCGCGACCGGCGGGGCGGCGCCGATCCGGACCGGCATTCTCGTCACAGGCGGCAGCATCGGCGGCACCATCAGCAACGCCGGCACGATCAACGCCAACAACAACGGAATCTGGGCGAAAGGTAACGCGGCGATTTCCGGCGGCATCAGCAATTCCGGCACGATCTCGGCAGTCAATACCGGCGTCAGCATAAGTAACGTTTCGACTTTCTCCGGCGGGATCAGCAACGGCAATTCCGGCACGATCGCGGCCGGCACCAACTACGGTATTGTCGTCAATGCCGTTTCGACCTTCTCGGGCGGCATCAGTAATGCCGGCACGATCACTGCCGGGAACTATACCGGGATCCTCATCACCAACGTTTCGATCTTTTCGGGCGGGATCAGCAATTCCGGCCAGATCGCCGGCATCAACTATAACGGCATTGGCATCTCCGGGGTGACCACCTTTTCGGGCGGCATCACCAATGGCAGTTCCGGCAGCATCACCGGCAACGTCGGCATCAACATCAACAACGTCTCGATCTTCTCCGGCGGCATCAGCAATGCCGGCGCGATCTCGGTGGTCGCCACCGGCATTTACGTCTCCGGCGTATCGAGCTTCGCGGGCGGCATTACCAATTCGGGCGCGATCTCGGCCGGGGGTTTGGGGGGAATCTACGTCTCCGGCGTATCGACCTTCGCGGGCGGCATCAGCAATTCCGGCACGATCTCGGTCAGTGCCTACTCCGGCATTAACGTCACGGGCGTATCGAGCTTCGCCGGCGGCATCAGCAATTCGGGCACGATCTCCGCGGGGAGCGGGGCCGGCATTTCCGTCTCCGGCGTCTCGAGCTTTTCGGGCGGCATCAGCAATTCCGGCACGATCTCGGCTGCCAACTCCGGCATTTCCGTCACCAGCGTCTCGACCTTCGCGGGCGGCATTACCAATTCGGGCACGATCTCGGCGGGCCCTATGGGCATTTACGTCCACGGCGTCTCGAGCTTCGCCGGCGGCATCAGCAATTCCGGCACGATTTCGGTCAGTGCCTACTCCGGCATTTACGTCACAGGCGTATCGAGCTTCGCCGGCGGCATCAACAATTCGGGCACGATTTCGGCGGGCGCCAACGGCATTGTCGTCAACGACTCGACTTTCGCGGGCGGCATCAGCAATTCGGGCACGGTTTCGGGGGCCGACTACGGCATTTTCGTCTACTCTACCTCGAGCTTCGCGGGCGGCATCAGCAATTCCGGCACAATCTCGGCTAGTGGCAACTCCGGCATCTGGGTCGTAGCCGTATCGAGCTTCGCGGGCGGCATCACCAATTCGGGCACGATCTCCTCGGCGGGCAGCGCCGCCGGCCTTTCTGTCTCCAGCGTCTCGAGCTTCGCGGGCGACATCGGCAATTCGGGCACGATCTCGTCGGGCGGCTACGGCATTTCTGTCTCCAGTGTCTCGACCTTCGCGGGCAACATCGCCAATTCGGGCACGATCTCCTCGGCGGGCAGCGTCGGCATTAAGGTCTCCAGCGTCTCGAGCTTCGCGGGCGGCATCGCCAATTCGGGCACGATCTCGTCGGGCAACAAGGGTCTTTCTGTCTCCGGCGTCTCGAGCTTCGCCGGTAGCATCAGCAACTCCGGCGCGATCTCGTCAGGCGGCACCGGCATTTACGTCAACAGCGTCTCGAGCTTCGCGGGCCGGATCAGCAACTCCGGCACGATCTCGGCCAGGGGTACCGGGGGCATTTACCTCAACAGGGTCTCGAGCTTCGCGGGCGGCATCAGCAATTCGGGCAAGATCTCGGCCTCCTACGCTGCCATTCTGCTAAACGCGACATCGAATTTCTCGGGCGGCATCAGCAACTCGGGCGCGCTCTCGGCGGGCAACGACAGCGTCTTCATCTACCACGTCACGACCTTCGCCGGCGGTGTCAGCAACTCGGGCACGATTGCAGGGAGCGGCAACGGCGTTTATGTCTACGCCGTCTCGACCTTCGCGGGCGGGATCAGTAATTCCGGCAGTATTTCGGTCCCCGGCACCGGCATTTCTGTCGCCGGCGTCTCGACCTTCGCCGGCGGCATCACCAACACCGGCACGATTTCCGGGGTCAGCGGCATCGTCGTTTCGGGCTCGGGCCCGGTCAGCGTGTTCGATTCCGGCGTGATCGTCGGCACCGGTGGCACGGCGGTGAATCTGTCGGGCAATGCCGCCGGCAATACGTTTACGCTCGGCCCCGGCTACGGCATCACCGGCCATGTGCTCGGTGCCGGCAGCGACACCTTCCAGCTCGGCGGCAGCGGCTCGGGCGCGTTCAATCTCGGCACGATCGGAACGCAATATACCGGCTTCACCACCTTCAATGTGGTGAGCGGCACCTGGACCGCGACCGGCGCCTTCGGTCAGACTCAAGCCTGGAACGTCAATGGCGGCACGCTCGCCGGCACCGGCACGTTCGCCGGTATCAACGTCAATTCCGGCGGCACGCTGCAGCCCGGCACGCCGGGAACCCCCGGCACGGCGATGACCATCAACGGCAATCTCGCCTTCGCCTCGGGCGCGCTCTATCTGGTCCAGCTCAATGCGACGACCGCGTCGCTTGCCCATGTCAGCGGCACGGCTGCGCTGACCGGCGGCACGGTGAACGCGCAGTTTGCCGCCGGCGGCAACGTGTCGGCGCGTTACACCATCCTCACCGCGGCCGGCGGGCTGGGCGGCACCAGCTTTGCCGGCCTGACCACCAGCAATCTGCCGGCGGGCGTGAGCGACCGCCTGAGCTATGACGCCCATGACGTCTATCTGAACCTCACCGCCGCCTTCTCCAACTACACCGGACTGAGCGGCAACCAGCAGGCGGTCGCCAACACGCTGACCAACTACTTCAACTCCACCGGAAGCATTCCGGCGGCCTTCTTCGGGCTGAGCCGCAACGGGCTCGCCCCGATCGACGGCGAGGCGGCGACCGGGGGCGAGCGTGGCGCGTTCCAGTTGATGACCGACTTCCTCGCCCTGATGCTCGATCCGACGGCAGGCGGCGGTGGCGCGCAGGGTGGCGGCGCGCCGGGCTTCGCGGAGGAGCCGCAACGCCTGCCGCCCGATGTCGCGCAAGCCTATGCCTCCGTGCTCAAGGCGCCGGCGGCGGCAAGCTTCGATCAGCGCTGGCGCGCCTGGGGCGCAGGTTTTGGCGGCAGCAGTCAGACCAACGGCGATCCTGCGGTCGGCTCCAGCAACGTCACCGCGAGTGAGTACGGCTACGCCGCCGGCATGGACTATCGCGTCACGCCGGACACGCTTTTAGGCTTTGCGCTCGCCGGCGGTGGCACCGGCTGGAGCCTGGCGCAAGGTCTCGGCACCGGCCGCAGCGATGCCTTCCAGGCCGGCCTCTACGGCAAGAGCTATTTCGGGCCGGCCTATCTGTCGGGTGCGCTGGCCGTTGCCAACCATTGGTTCACCACCAATCGCATTGCGCTCGGCGATCAGCTCACCGCCAATTTCACCGGCCAGAGTTATGCGGCGCGCGGCGAAGCCGGCTATCGCTACGGGCTGCCGATCACCGGCGTCATCGTCGGCATCACGCCCTATGCGGCGCTGCAGGTGCAGGACTTCCATACGCCGGGCTACAGCGAGACCGATCTCAGCGGCGGCGGCTTTGGTCTGAACTACGCCGCCATGAACGCGACCGATGCCAGAAGCGAGCTCGGTGCGCGCTTCGACAATCTGCAAATAGTTGATGGTATGCCGCTTATTCTGCGCGGCCGGCTGGCCTGGGCGCACGACTGGGTAGGCAATCCGTCGCTCAGCGCGGTGTTTGAATCGCTGCCCGGCGCAAGCTTCATCGTCAACGGTGCGCCGATCCCGAAAAACTCGGCACTCGCCTCGGCCGGGGCCGAGCTGAAGATCAACACCAATTGGTCGCTGACGGCCAAGTTCGACGGTGAGTTTGCCTCGGGCTCGCAGACCTACGCCGGCACCGGCACGCTGCGTTATACCTGGTAATCCGGCGGCCTAGAGCATTTTCCACCTAGCATGCGGCATACCCGGAGTTGCGGAAGTAGTTGGCGCATTCGTCCGGCAGGAAGGCATCGAGAAGAGATGCGATGCGGTTCCAGAGGCCCTCGACGGAGCGTTCGGCGGCCTTTCGTAGCAAGGCTTTGAGTTTTGCGAAGAGCTGCTCGATCGGATTGAAGTCCGGCGAATAGGGAGGCAGATAAAGTAGCTTTGCGCCTGCGGCTTCGATGGCTTCACGTATCCCCGGCACCTTGTGGGCGCTGAGATTGTCCAACACGACGACGTCGCCTGGCTTGAGGGTCGGCACGAGGACTTGTTCGACATAGGCGAGGAAGGCATTGCCGTTCATCGGGCCGTCGATGACGCATGGTGCAGTGAGAGCCGTGGAGCGCAGGCCCGCAACAAAGGTGGTGGTTTTCCAGTGCCCGTGCGGGATTTTGCCGACCAGCCGTTCGCCGCGTGGAGCCCGACCGCGCAGCCGCGCCATTTTGGTTGAGGTGCCGGTTTCGTCGATGAAGACCAGTCGGTCGGGATCGAGCTTGGGTTGATCGTCCGTCCATGCCATTCGCGCCGCGGCAACATCAGGCCGATCCTGCTCGGCCGCCCGAACGCTTTTTTTTGAAGCTGATGCCGTGGCGGTCGAAGAACCGCCAAACCGACCCGAGCCCCGCCTTTTGTTGACGCTCTTCGAGCAGACGGCGCTGGATCTCTTCCAGTGTCAGGTCGGGCTCCTGCCGAACCAACGCAAGCAACCATTCCTCATGCTTCTTCAACGGCGACCGGCTCTGACCCTTGTTGGATTTGGCCTCAAAGCTGCCGGTGTCGCGCCAGCGCTTCGCCCAGCGGATCGCCGTAGCATCCCCAATTACAAACTGTCTTGCCGCCGCCCGCGCCGCTGCGCCACCCTCAACAGCCTGGATCACTCGAACTCGCAGATCGTTCGAATACCCCATTGCCAGCCTCCTCAGCCTGAGAAGGCTACAGAATCTTATTCGCGGCTCAATGGGAATCCCTTCGATTCACAGAAAATGGAAAATGCTCTAGCCGTCGCGCATGCCTCTGTCTGGTCGGACGCGGACGTACCGCGTCGCACGGACGCAACGGGACGCCGTGACGTTTCATCGAGATAGCCTCGAACCCGGCGCACCGGAGAGCAGGCCTGTCGACGCCTTTCCTCCACTCTAAAGGGGCGGGCGGGTTCGACGGGAGAGGCCTGCTCAGCCGGCCACGGGCGCCGTCTGACGCCGAACAAAAAAAGCCTCGCGGCTGGCCTCTGCCGATTTGGCCGTGGCGCGGATACGAAGAAGATCCTTGCGCGATACCAGACCGACCAGACTTGGCGTGTCGCGGTTTACGATCGGTACCCGACCGACATCGGCGGCCACCATGCGGTCAGCGAGATGGGATACCGGTTCATCCGCATAACCGACGATCAGCGAGGAGTCCGAAGCGCGATCGAACAGGGTTTCGTCGCCATGCGGCGTTTCGGCCCGCCAACGCAGCACGTCGGCCCGGCTCACCATGCCCACCACCATGCCTTCGGCATCGAGGATCGGATAGGATTTGTGGCGGCGCCCCTCGTCGGCGAAAAAGGCCAGAGCTTCGTCAATCTTCATGGTCGCCGGCAGGGTGTCGACCTCGGACACCATGACCTCGGCGACACGCAGAAGCTCGAACGGGTCGATACTGTATTCGCGTACGACATGCTGGCCTCTTCTCGCGATCTTCTCGGTCAGGATCGAACGCTTGAGCAACAGCACGGTGACGGCATATGACGCACCGGTTGCCAGCAGCAGCGGCTCGAGTAGCGCGAAATCGCCGGTCAACTCGACGGCAAAGAGGATGCCGGTGAGGGGCGAGCGCATGGTGCCGCCCATCATTGCCGCCATGCCGACCAGCGCCCATGCGCCTGCGTCGCCCGGCAGATATTGGCCCTCGAGCCAACCCGCGCATCCACCGAAGATCAGCAATGGCGCGAGCACGCCGCCAGACGTGCCCGAGGCGAGTGCGACGATCCAGATGATCGATTTCACGGCGAGGATCAGCGCCACTTCCGGCACGCCGAGATGGCTGTTGAGCAGATCGCCGATAACGTCATAGCCGACGCCGAGTGCGCGCGGTTGCAGAAGTCCGCCCAGCCCGACGACCAGGCCACCGATCGCCGGCCACCACATCCAGTGCATCGGCAACCGGCCGAACAGGTCCTCCGCCTTGTAGAGCAGGCCCGTCAGAATTCCCGATTGCAGTCCGGCGACGGTGCCGACGCCGATACAGAGGAAAAGTCCCCACCACGGCAGATCAAGATGGCCGGCGAACGGAAACAGCGCGCCGTTGCCGAGCAGCAACGGACGCCAGGCGATAGATACGGTGCTGGCTGCGATGACCGGGAGCAGACTGCGCGGTTTCCATTCGAACAACAAAAGCTCGACCGCCAGTAGCACCGCGGCAATCGGCGTGCCGAAGATGGCCGTCATGCCGGCGGAGGCCCCGGCAACAAGCAGGGTCTTGCGCTCCGCGGCGCTGAGGCTGAAGCATTGTGCGAACAGCGAACCGATGGCGCCGCCCGTCATGATGATCGGGCCTTCCGCACCGAAGGGCCCTCCGGTTCCGATCGAGATCGCAGACGACAGGGGCTTGAGCACCGCCACTTTGGGCTGCATGCGACTGCCACCGATCAGGATCGCCTCGATGGCTTCGGGAATGCCGTGACCCCGGATCTTCTCGGAGCCAAATCGCGCCATCAGCCCGATGATGAGGCCGCCAACGGTGGGCGCCACGACCATCCAGAGGCTCGGTTTGAGGTTGGCGAGCGATAGGCTTTGCGTGCCGAATGTCTGGAACCAGACCAGGTTGGT
This sequence comes from Bradyrhizobium sp., assembly GCA_052143915.1. GTDB lineage: Bacteria > Pseudomonadota > Alphaproteobacteria > Rhizobiales > Xanthobacteraceae > Bradyrhizobium. The sequence continues at coordinate 3,934 of JBKQRS010000321.1, read as the reverse complement.
GACGAGGGCGATCGCTCGCAACAGCAGCCAGGCCGCCGCTGCGCCGCCGGTGCCGACGACAATCGCCATGGCGATGAGCATGAGAACACGGCGATCGGTGGTGAAATCACCGAGTCGAGGCAGCTGCCCCGGCTCGGCATCGGCGGGCGTGGTACGCGGCATAACGGTTCCTGGCTTTGGCGTAGTTTGGCGTTCGGCGGACTTGGCATAGCAGCTTGCGCCGCCCGATTTATATCGCACTACGATATAAATCAATGGACGATCATGCTTGAGACCCCGAAGGTTGTCTCGAGTTTCGCAATGGTCGTTGCGCAGCAGAGGCCAAATGGATCTCTGCCTGCGATCTGCCCGCCGGGCATAAGCCGCACGCGGTGGATGCCGGTCCTCGCGGCGGCGTAAATTCAGCCCCGCCGCGAGCCTGCCTCCGATCCGCCGGGTTCAGCCACGCTCGCGCAGACCGCGCGCCTGCGTCAGCAGCTTTTTCATTATGACGTCGAGCGTCGTGCGTTCGGCGACGGTCAGGGCTTCGAGGATGTGGCGCTCGCGAGCGCGGGCCAGCGGTACGATCTTTTGATAGAGCGCACGGCCGGCCGGCGTCAGCCGCAGGATCTTGTTGCGGCGATCGGCGGGGTCCTCTTCGCGGTTCAGATATGCCTTCATCTCGAGTGCGGTCACGGCGCGGCTGACCGACATCTTGTCCAGCGTGCTGTAGTCGGCAACGTCCTTTGCGGCCATCTGGCGGTTGATCCCGAGCGCGGCGAGCACGCGCCATTCGTGCCGCGTCAGGTCGAAACGGTCGCTGTAAAGCTGCGCGACGGTGCGCGACACTTCTTCCGCCAGTACGGCCAGCCGGTAGGGGAAGAAGTGCTGGAGATCGAGCGCGCTGTCGCTCGCCTCCCGTTCCGCCGCCAATTGCACGTGTGGCACCGTTCAGCCCAGCCTTTTACCAGAAAAGAAAAATACTAACATTCGTTCTCGATTTCGGCAAGCCGGGTCGCGTCGTGCCGATCTCGGTGTCATAGATGTCGTGTAGAAAAGCTGGATTCCGGAGATTGGAGGCGACAGCCAGCGCGGCTGCCCGCTTGACATTATTCGTAACAATAGTTACTAATTAGCCAAGAACGACGGCTTCGACCCGGACGCAACAAGGGGAGGATTTCATGAAGATCGATCAGATTCACCACGTGGCCTACCGCTGCAAGGACGCCAAGCAGACGGTTGAGTTCTACAAGCAAGTCCTCAACATGGATTTGATAGGCGCCATCGCTGAGGATCGCGTGCCCTCCACGAAAGAGCCTGACCCTTACATGCACGTCTTCCTCGACGCCGGGCAAGGCAACATCCTGGCCTTCTTCGAACTGCCGAACTCGCCGCCGATGGGCCGCGACCCCAACACGCCGGACTGGACGCAGCACATCGCCTTCCAGGTGAAGGACATGAACGTCGTATTGGAAGCCAAGGCGCGCGCCGAGGCCGCCGGGCTCGAAGTCGTCGGTCCGACCGACCACAATATCTTTCAGTCGATCTATTTCCGCGATCCGAGCGGTCATCGCCTCGAGGTCGCCACCTGGACGACGACGCCGGAAAAGATGAAGCGCATGGGAGACAGCGCGCACGCAATGATCGAGGAATGGTCGCGCACCAAGAAGCCGCCGCGTCACACCGCCTGGCTGCACGAAAAGGAATTCGGCGCGAACTGAAGCCGAACGCACACTTCATTTGTGGGGGACGCTTGCCGGTCCGGCGCCGGATCGCCGGCGAGGGCGGCCGCGTGGGAGCAGCGAATGCTGAAGACCTATGAATATCCGAAGTTCGCGTACATCCAGTCGGACGAACAGCGGACCGGCAAGCCGAGGCGCCACCAGGCGGTGGTGATCGGCGCCGGCCCGATCGGCCTCACCGCCGCGCTCGATTTCGCCCAGCGCGGCATCGAGACGGTGGTGATCGACGACAGCGACACCGTTTCGATCGGCTCGCGCGCGGTCTGCTACGCCAAGCGGCCTCTGGAAGTGTGGGATCGCCTGGGATGCGGCGACCGCATGGTCGCCAAGGGGGTGAGCTGGAAAGTCGGGAAGGTGTTCTTCCGCGACAGACTGTCCTACCAGTTCGACCTGCTGCCCGAGACCGACCACAAGATGCCGGCCATGATCAATCTGCAGCAATACTATCTGGAGGAGTACCTGGTCGACGAAATTTCCAAGCGCGATGGTATCGAGCTGCGCTGGAAGCACAGGCTGCTCAGCCTGAAACAAGCCGAAGATCACGTCCTCCTCACGGTTGAAACGCCAGACGGCGTGTTTACCATGGAGGCCGACTGGGTGATCGCGTGCGACGGCGCCAACAGCGACACGCGCAGGATGGTGGACGCGAAATTCACCGGTCAGTTCTTCCAGGATCGTTTCCTGATCGCCGACATCGTCATGAAGGCCGACTTTCCGGCTGAACGCTGGTTCTGGTTCGATCCGCCGTTCCATCGCAACCAGTCCGCCCTGCTGCACAAGCAGGCCGACGACGTGTGGCGGCTCGACTTCCAGCTCGGCTGGGACGCCGATCCGGACGAGGAGAAGAAGCCGGCGAAGATCATCCCGCGCGTGCGTGCCATGCTTGACGACGACAGGGAATTTGAGCTCGAGTGGGCGTCGATCTATCAGTTCGCCTGCCGCCGCGTCGATAATTTCCGCTACGGCCGGGTATTGTTTGCGGGCGACGCCGCGCATCAGGTCTCGCCGTTCGGCGCGCGCGGAGCCAACACCGGCGTGTCCGATATCGATAACCTCGCCTGGAAGCTGAAGCTCGTCATCGACGGCGATGCGCCGCTTTCGCTGATCGACAGCTACAACGAGGAACGCGCGTTCGCCGCCGACGACAATCTTCTCAATTCGACGCGCTCGACCGATTTCATCACGCCGAAGAGCGCGGCCAGCCGGCGCTTCCGCGACGCCGTGCTGGAACTCGCCGAGGACAACGCGTTTGCGCGGCCACTCGTCAACAGCGGACGATTGTCGACGCCGACACCTTATGTGCACTCGTCGTTGAACACACCGGACGACGCTCCGTTCAAGGGAAGGATGGAGCCGGGCACCAATTGTGACGACGCGCCGATTTCCAGGGATGGCCGGAGCGGTTGGTTCCTCAACACGATCGGTGGCGGCTTTATGGTGCTGACCTTCGGCGGCTCGCCTGCGGAGCGCCAGATAACGTTCGACAAGATCAGGGCGCGCGTGGCCGTCGTCGGCAGTGATCTGATCGATGAAAAAGGAGCGCTTGCCGTCCGGTATGACGGACAGCCGGGAACGACCTATCTGATCCGCCCCGACCAGCATGTCGCGGCGCGCTGGCGCAACTTTGATCCGGCGAAAATCGAGAAAGCGCTGGCCCGCGCTGTCGCAGCCTGAGGGAGAACGAGATATGCCGCTTGAAACCAAAGCCAATATCGCCGATCCGGATGGCTTCTATCAGGAATTGATCGATTCCCAGCGTGATCTGCGCGACGGCGAGGCCGAATTGATGAACTGCAAGCTCGTGCTGATCCTCGCCAACCATATTGGCGACAGGGACGTGCTGCGCGAGGCAATAAGATGCGCCGGCGGTGCGCCAGCTTCATGAACGATGCGGGAAACCGCAAGATCTGATTGACTGCTGTGTCTGCGCCATTGCCTTTGCCCGCAAACTGCCTGACGGGCAAATCAATCGCGCGTCGGGCAAGGCTCGTGTCCAGCCCTTACTCGAAAAATATTTCGCTTCGCCGTTTGCTAAAATCAGCATTATTGATTCCGACGTCCCGCCTCACCAAGAGGGGCGCTTCGCGGTCGTCACGGACGTTGGGTGCGGGATGCGGTGGTCGCGGCAACGTCTAAGTACGAATGACGTTGATTCTCGCGGACGGCGAAGTCGTATGGTCCTGACGCCCCGACGCTGGCGTCAAGTTTTCGCG
>JBKQRS010000320.1:0-6154 GCA_052143915.1 Bradyrhizobium sp. | reverse complement strand
CCGCGCTCAAAATGTCGAAGATGGCCCGTTCCGGCCGTGTCAACCGCCGGAGCCCGACGCAAACTGCACATGCTGCGGAATGCAGGGCATGCGTAAAAAAATACCGTGACTGGGGGCACCCGGCCTTGCAAACACGTAGCTGACCTCAGTGATTTGACCTTCGCCTGAACTCGCGCGGCGGTTGCTTACCCCACGTCCATCTCCTTCGCGCCGATTTCACCCATGATCTGTTCGCGCATGGCATATTTTTGCGGCTTGCCGGTGGCCGTCATCGGGAATTCTAGAACGAACCGAACGTATCGTGGCACTTTGTGATGGGAGATCTGTCCCCGACAGAACATCCGTATTTCCTCTGCTGTCGCGGACTGGCCGGGCTTGAGCACGATGAATGCGCAGACCTCCTCGCCGAGGCGGTGATCCGGCACGCCGAAAACTTGCGCGGACTGGACCTTCGGATGCCGGATTAGAAAATCCTCAATCTCGCGCGGATAGATGTTTTCGCCGCCCCGGATGAGCATGTCCTTGAGCCGCCCGACGATCGTGCAATAGCCCTGGGTGTCGATGGTTGCGACATCTCCCGAATGCATCCAGCCTGACGGGTCGATCGCCTCCGCGCTCCTTTCGGCATCTTCCCAATAGCCCTGCATCACACCATAGCCGCGGGTGCATAACTCTCCGGACGCGCCGGTGCGCGCCACGTTGCCGGTGGAATCAATAATCTTGACCTCGACGTGCGGGTGGATGCGGCCGACCGTCGCGACCCGCCGCTCGATGGGGTCGTCGGTGCGCGATTGGAACGACAGCGGGCTGGTCTCAGTCATGCCGTAGCCAATGGTGACTTCTCGCATGTGCATTCGGTCGACGACCTGACGCATGGTCTCGATCGGGCACGGCGCTCCCGCCATGATGCCGGTCCGCAAGCTCGACGTGTCGTAGCTTGAAAAATTCGGATGCTCGAGCTGGGCAATGAACATCGTCGGGACACCGTGCAGCGCTGTACATTTGTAGCGCGCGACAGCGGACAGGGTCGCTTCCGCCTCGAAGCTCTCGCCAGGAAATACCATCGCGGCACCAACAGCCGTACAGCACAGCACGCCTAACACCATGCCGAAGCAGTGGTAGAGCGGCACCGGGATGCAGAGCCGATCCTCCGCGGACAATGCCATAGACTTCGCGGCATAGCGCGCATTGTTGACGATGTTGAAATGGCTGAGCGTTGCACCCTTCGGCGATCCCGTCGTGCCGCTGGTGAACTGGATATTGATGGCGTCGTCGGGATCGAGCGCGGCGGAAAGCGTCTCGATGCGGCCGCGGTGACCGGGCCCGGCGAGCGACGTCAAGCCCGTGAATGAGCGGGCTGAGCGCGGCAGCGGTCCCTCGTCAAGAATGACGACGTGTTTGAGATGCGGCAATTTCGCCGCATGCATGGTCGTTCCGTCGCCTTCGATTTCAGGTGCGAGCGCGCGCAGCATTTCAACGTAGTTGCTCGACTTGTGGCGGCGCGCCATGACCAGCGCCTTGCATGCGACCTTGTTGAGTGCGTATTCAAGCTCCGACGTCCGATACGCCGGATTAATATTGACCAGGATGGCGCCGATGCAGGCGGTACCGAATTGGACGTAAAGCCACTCGGCGCAATTGGGCGCCCAGATGCCGACGCGGTCGCCACGCCCGATGCCGAGCGAGAGCAGGCCTGCGGCGACGTCCTTGGATCGCTCCCGCAGATCGTACCAGGAGAGTGCAGCTCCGTTGGCCGCGAAGATAGCCGCGGTACGTCCGCCATGCCTGGCGCACGCCCGGTCGAGAAGCTGCGGGATCGTCATGAATTTTAGCGAATCGTCCGTTGCGCCGGCGACGTAGGAGAGCATTCCTTGCGGCCGTAGACGGTCGTCGGCGCCGCTGCGCAGAAAATCCGAGCTGAACGGGTTGTAGGTGCTCACCGACGTCGGTTGCCTCCGTTCCGAACCGATTGCAAATCAAAAATTCCGCCAATCTCCGAGTTGTTCGAAGGAATGCGCCGCTCGATAGATGGTGGTCTCGGCGTAATACTTGCCGACCAGCATCATGCCGACCGGCAGCCCGTCGCTCATGCCGCAGGGAATATTCATCGCCGGATGGCCGGTCACGTCGAACGGACACGTGTTCGGCAGCATTTCGAAGCCGCGCTGGCACCACAAAGCGAGCGGCGCATTGGCGGGCGGCAGCGGCGTCGCCTTCATCGGCAGCGTCGGCATCATGAGAAGATCGTAGTGCGCCAGCACGTCGTCGTAGGTCTTTCGCAGGAGCCGTCCCAGGTTCTGCGCCTTGGCGTAGAAATGGCCGCGATGATGCTTGATGAAATATTCGCCGGCGAGCATCGAGATCTTCAGCGTGCGCGAAAGTTCGTCGGCACGCGCCCGCCAGTTGGCATGGGCATCAAGAAGGCTCGTCGTGTAGAGGCCCTTCCAGTTAAAGCCCATCCCGTTGCCGTGCATCATCTGCGCTACCAGCCCCTCGAGCGCGATGGGCGTCCAGATGGCGGCGCCATCGCGGTGCATAGGGATGGATACGGGCTCCATGATCGCGCCGGCGCCGCGCAAACGCTCGGCTGCTTCCCGCACCTTGGCATCGACGTCCGGCTCGCTCGAAGGCCAGCCAAACCCTTCCGTCACCAATCCGATGCGCATACCGGAGACCCCGCGGCCGAGCCCGGTGGTGTAGCTATACTTCTCGACCTGCACGTCATACTGGCGCGGATCGAGTCCGTCGGTTCCCGCAATCACCTCGAGCAACAGCGCATTGTCGCCGACGGTCCTCGTCATCGGCCCGGCGTGGTCGATGGTGGCCTCGATCGGCATGACGCCCGTGTAAGGCACGAGACCGTGCGTCGCCTTCATTCCGTAACAGCCCGAATAGGATGCCGGCATGCGGATCGAGCCGCCTTGGTCGGCGCCGATCGCCATTTCTACCTCGCCGGCGCCGACCAGCGCTCCACATCCCGACGACGAGCCGCCTGCCGAGTAGCCATGTTTATACGGGTTGTGAACCGGACCGAGCGCCGAGGTGTGGCTTCCGCCGGACAGGCAAAAATATTCGCAATTCGCCTTGCCGACGATCGTACCGCCGGCATCGAGAATGCGGGTTACGAGCGTCGCGTCAATGTCCGGCACGTAGCCTTCAAGGGTAGACGCTCCGTTCATCATCGGCACGCCGGCGAGGCAAATGTTGTCCTTAAGCACCACGCGCTTTCCGGACAGTGGTCCATGCGGGGCGCCGCGCACCTCCGTCTTCACCGCCCAAGCGTTGAGCGGATTCTCGTTGGCGCCCGGCCGGTATCCGGGCGTTCGCGGATAGCGGACGGGCGGCAAATAGTCCGGCAGCTGATTAACACGATCGTAGGCCTGGAAGGTGCCTTCCAGAACCTCGAGATATTCGGCGACTTCGCCTTGCGACATGCTCAGATGCAGCGAATTGACGATATCGTGCATCTGCTCGGACGTTGGCCGTCTGACGGTCGACATGGGACCCCCTAGTGATGTGGCGGCGGCTGGTGCCGCCTGCGCCGAAATTCGGGCTCGCGGTGCAGGCGTGGCTTTCTGAACGCTGACGGTCAGGCGGGTGCCGTTCGATGGGGCGCGCGCGGACTCGTTTCCCGGAGACGCGACCGGCACCTGCGCGCGTGCCGGCTGAACGGCAACGCCGCTGGAAGCCGCATTCATGTTTCGAGCGCCGCCAAGGCCGACCAGATCGGCAATGGCGCCTCCGCGCACCGTGCCTGCATCCAGTTCGCGCGTGATCCGACCGCGCTCGACCAATACAATGCGGCTCGCGACATCGAGGACTAGTTCGAGATTTTGTTCGACGATGAGCATCGAGAGGCGATGCTTTTCGCGCAACGACGTCAGGAGGTCGCCGATTTCCTGGACGATGGACGGCTGGATGCCCTCCGAGGGCTCATCGAGAAGGAGCAGCCAGGGCAGTGGCACGAGTGCGCGCGCCAGCGCCAGGATCTGCTGCTCGCCACCCGACAGTGCGCTGCCTCTGCGTTCCAATAACCGGCTCAGCCGCGGGAAAATTCCGAGCACGCGCTCGATCGCGCGCTCTTCGGTCTCGCCGGAGTCTGGTGTCCACGCCAGGCGCAGATTCTCGTGCGCGCTCAGTCCCGGGAGAATACCGCGGCCCTGGGGGACGTAAGCGATGCCAAGCCGGCTGCGCTCGTATGCCGCCCATGAGGTTACGTCGACGCCGTCGACGACGATCTTGCCGCCGCTCGACGGCAACAGTCCCATGATGGTCTTTAAGAGTGTCGTCTTGCCCATGCCATTGTGGCCGACGATCCCGATCGCTTCGCCCTCCCAAAGCTGAAGCGATACGCCGTGAAGAACCGGGACTTCGCCGTAACCGGCATGCAGGTCGGTGATGTCGAGCACCACGCCGTTCGGCTCTACGCTGTCGTCGCCAACGTTCTCGCGAATATCCGGATCGGCTCCTTCGCGAATTGTCATGCGCGGTGCCCCAAATAAACTTCTCGCACACTCGGGTCGATGAGCACCTTCTCGGCGCGGCCTTCGACGAGAATGGCGCCTTGATGGAATACCGTAATCAAGGAGTCGAGCGTTCGCACAAAATGCATGTCGTGATCGACGACGATCAGCGTCGCCGTTTGATTGATCCGCTTGATGATGGCGACCAGCCGTTCGGTCTCCGCATTGGTGAGGCCGGCCGCGGGTTCGTCGAGCAGAACCAGCCATGGTTTGTTGGCGAGCACGGTGCCAATTTCCACCAGCTGGCGCTGCCCGTGAGCGAGTTCGCCCACCAACCGGCGTGCGATAGCGCCCAATTCAAGTTCCGCCACGACCTCCTCGACGGCAACGTCAGCCCCATCGTGCCCGGCGGTGCGGCGGGCGGAAAGCCAAAGGTTTTCCACGACCGTCAGGCCGTTCATCACCGAGGGGACTTGCGTCTTGATGCCGATGCCGAGCCGAACGATCCGGTGTGTCGACCAGCCGGTGACGTCCTGACCGCGGATCAACACCCGGCCGCTCGCATTTGCGCCGCGAATCTGGCCGGTGATCGATTTGAAGAACGTGCTCTTGCCGGCTCCGTTAGGGCCGATCAAACAGCGCAGCTCGCGCTCGCGCAACGTGAAGCTGACATGGTCGACCGCGAGCACGCCGCCGAACTGCACCACCAGTTCACGTGTCTCGACGACGGGCTCACTCACTGCTTGGCTTCCTGAAGCGCGACGTGGCGGCGGCGTGTGCCGCGCGCCTGGCGCCGATGGACCTGAGATTGCGCGAAGCGCCGCCGCCAGGCCACAAAGGTCGGGGCGAAACCGCGCGGGATCAGCAGCACGACGAGGATCAGGATCGCCCCGAGGATCAGCGAATTGTCGACCGTCGTCTGATGGCCGAGCTCAAGCTTCAACGACCCGAGCGCCACCGCGGCAATCATGGGACCGATCAGCGTCCCGAGGCCGCCGACGATCACCCAGATAAGAACCTCGGCGGTTTGCCCGAGGCTGAACACGCTCGGCGTCACGATCTCGGCCCAATTCGCGAACAGGCAGCCGGCAAGCCCTGCCATGGCTCCCGATACTGCGAAAATCGCCGTCTTGTAGGCTGGCACGTTGTAGCCGAGAAGCTCCATGCGCAGCTCGTTTTCACGAATGCCGATCAGCGTTCGCCCGAATGCGCTCGCCAAAATCCAGCGGGCGATCAGATAGGCGGCGATCAGGCAGACGATCACCACGTAATAATAGAAGGTGCCGTAGATCTCCATGCTAGGCTCGCCGGGAACGTTGAGCGTCGGGAAAGCCGGAATGCCGTTGAAACCACCGAGCCGAGCGTTGCCGATCCGATAAGCATCGCCTGCGGTGGCGTTCATGAACCGGTTGAGAATAAGAGTAACCACCAGCGTCATAACTCCGAGGTAAACGTCGCTTATCCGGCCGTAAAACATCATCGCACCGATGATCGCGGCGACGATTGCAGGCACAATGAGCGCCAGCACGAACGGCACGGTGCTCTCGCCGATGTTGAAAGAGGCGATGGCGTAGGTGTAAGCGCCGAGGCCAAAATAAGCTGCGTGGCCGAAGCTGAGGATCCCAGCGTAACCCCACATGAGCGCAAGCGACAGCGCGAAAAGCGCCCAGATAGCCAGCAGTGTCGGCGTA
>JBKQRS010000319.1:0-13621 GCA_052143915.1 Bradyrhizobium sp. | reverse complement strand
GATCAAATTTGTCGATGGCGCGCATCGCGGTCAACCGCTGGCCGGCGTCATTTAGTTCAATTAGGTCCATTATACCGTCAATAAGTTTCCGACTGCTGACCTTCACCACATAGTGGCCGCGTTTGATGCCAAGCGCCTCCATCGTGTCCGCCGCCATCATGCACATCTCGGCGTCCGCGGCGGGCGAGGCGCTGCCGACCGTGTCGGCGTCGAACTGCATGAACTGGCGGAAGCGGCCGGGGCCCGGCTTCTCGTTGCGGTAGACGTAGCCGGCGCGGTAGCTGCGATAGGGTTTTGGCAAGGAATCAAAATTCTCGGCGACATAGCGCGCCAAAGGCGCGGTCAGGTCGTAGCGCAGCGAGATCCACTGCTCGTCGTCGTCCTGGAACGAGAACACGCCCTCATTGGGCCGGTCCTGGTCGGGCAGGAATTTGCCGAGCGCATCGGTATACTCCATCGCCGGGGTTTCCACCGGCTCGAAGCCGTAAAGCTCATAGACTTCGCGGATCTTCTCGACCATCGCGCGCGTCGCCGCGATCTCGGCGGGGCCACGATCGGCGAGCCCGCGCGGCAGGCGGGCTTTGAGTTTTTGCGGTTTTTTCGGTTTCTCGGCCATGGCCGGCGTTGGTATCAGCCGAGAAGCGGCGCGGCAACCGGGGTTCTTCCTTCTCCCCTTGTGGGAGAAGGTGGCGCAATCGAGCGGAGCGAGATGGAGCCGGATGAGGGGTTTGCATCTGCGGAGAGAAACCCCTCACCCGCCCTCGTTTCACTCGGGCACCCTCTCCCGCAAGGGGAGAGGGTGAAAGACCCGCAAGAGCGGGGCGAGGGAGTGAGAGAGCGTGCCTGCCCCACGCCGCGTCGTCTCCGCCGCCGCTCACAGCACCCTTCTGATCCAGTTGTGCGGGTCGGCAGCGCGACCGTACTGGATGTCGACCAGCTTCTTTCGCAGCCCCATCGCAACAGGGCCGGCCGCGCCGCCGCTGATGAGAAAATCGCCGCTCGCGGAACACACCTTGCCGATCGGCGAGATGACGGCCGCCGTGCCGCAGGCGAAGGCCTCTTTCAGCTTTCCGCTGGCGGCATCGGTGCGCCACTGGTCGATCGTGTAGGCCTCCTCGCGCACGCGCGTGCCGGAATCCTTCGAAAGCGCGATGATCGAATCGCGGGTGATGCCCGGCAGGATCGTGCCGAGCGGCGGCGTCAGCATCGAACCGTCGTCGAACACGAAGAAGACGTTCATGCCGCCGAGTTCCTCGATGTAGCGGCGCTCGACCGCATCGAGGAAAACCACCTGATCGCAGCCGTGATCGATGGCCTCGGCCTGCGCGCGCAGGCTCGCGGCGTAATTGCCGCCGCATTTGACGGCGCCGGTGCCGCCGATCGCGGCGCGCGTGTAGTTCTCCGACACCCAGATCGACACCGGCGCAGGTCCGCCCTTGAAATAGGAGCCGACCGGCGAGGCGATGACGGCGAAGATGTATTCCGCGGAAGGCTTCACGCCGAGGAAGACCTCGCTCGCGATCATGAAGGGTCGCAGGTAGAGACTGCCGTCGCCGCCTGGGATCCAGGCGCGGTCGACGCGCACGAGCTGCTCGACCGCTTCGATGAACACAGGCTCGGGCAGCGGCGCCATGGCCATGCGCTCAGCCGAATTGTGGAAGCGCCGGGCATTGGCGTCGGGGCGGAACAGGTTCACCTCGCCGTCGTCGCGCTTGTAGGCCTTGAGGCCTTCGAAAATCTCCTGCGCGTAGTGCAGGACGGCCGTGGCCGGATCGAGCGGGAAATTCGCGCGGGATTCGACGCGCGCGCCGTGCCAGCCCTTTGCCTGATTGTAGCGAACCACAGCCATGTGATCGGTGAAAATCCGGCCGAAGCCCGGGTTCACGAGCTTTGCCGCGCGCTCCTTCTCGGACGTCGGATTCGTCGTAGGCTGGATTTCGAATTTCAAACTCGTTCCCTTGCTTCCCGCTGTCGGAGCCGGCGCGATTTCTGGCGCCGGCCTGTCCTTCCGGGCCTGCTCGAACGAAACTCCCATGGGCTCTCTCCCGGATCGACGCGAATTGCGCGCCTCGCGCCGCAGCGCGGTTGGTTACGCCTGGGCCCCCATCCCCCTCCACACCGACGTCCCCCAGGACATGCTTTTGTAGAAGGCGGAAGTCCAGTATGTTTGCCGAAATGCCGCTCGACAATCGTACGGTCAACAAATTCGCGGCCCCGCCGCCCCCACTGGGTTTTCCCGGGCCGTTTTCAACATCGCCACGATTGAAACGACTTAATATTTCGCCGCGGTTGGCAGTTTTGTAACATTGAACCCAAGATATGTCAATATGACTGACATAAATTTTCCTAACCCGTCCGCCACCCCTGATTCGAGGGCGAACGAGGGGCGTTTCCCGGCCGGTCTGCGCTGGGACATCATCGAGCTCTTGTTCTTCGCCTATCGCGATTTCGTCGGCGATGCCGACCATGAGCTCGAGGCCTTCGGCTTCGGGCGCGCGCATCACCGCGTACTGCATTTCGTCTACCGCTATCCCGGGCTGAAGGTGGCCGACCTGCTCGACGTGCTGCGGATCACCAAGCAATCGCTGGGGCGCGTCCTGAAACAGCTGCTCGACGAAGGCTATATCGTGCAGAAGGCCGGCAATAACGACCGGCGGCAACGCCTTCTTTTCGCCACCGCCAAGGGCGAGGCGCTGGTGGCCAAGCTCGCAGGGCTGCAGACCGATCGGCTCAACCGCGCGCTGCGCGACATTGCCCCGTCAGGCCAGGATGCGATCCGTCAGTTCTTGCGCGAGATGATCGATCGCGACGATCCCGACAAGGTGCTGGAAGCCATTTTTGGAACCGGCAACCCGACCGTAAAGGCCAAGGAATGATGGTAGCTCAGGCTGCAACCGTCGCACGAACGCCGCCGCGGCCGGCCGACGACGCCCCGCATCTCCTGCTGGTCGATGACGACCGCCGCATCCGCGATCTGTTGTCGCGCTTCCTGTGCGGCGAAGGCTACCGCGTCACCACCGCGATGAGCGCGCAGGACGCCCGCGCCAAGCTCAACGGCCTGCATTTCGACCTGTTGATCCTCGACGTGATGATGCCCGGCGAAACCGGTTTCGATCTGGCCCGTTTCATTCGCACCTCGTCATCGGTGCCGATCGTCATGCTGACGGCGCGCCATGAGGCCGAAAGCCGGATCGAGGGCCTGCAGATCGGCGCCGACGACTATGTCGCCAAGCCGTTCGAGCCGCGCGAACTGGTGTTGAGGATCGGCAATATCCTCAAGCGCACCGCACCGCCCCCGGTGGAGACGCTGGAGCAGACCGCGTTCGGGCCCTACGTCTATCATCTGGAACGCGGCGAACTTCGCCAGGGCGAGGAAACCATCCATCTCACCGACCGCGAGCGCGACATGCTGCGCATTCTGGCTTTGGCGCGGGGCGAGACCGTGCCGCGCAGCGCGCTGACCGGCGACGGCACCGTCAACGAGCGCGCGGTCGACGTCCAGATCAACCGCCTGCGCCGCAAGATCGAGCGCGATCCCGCCAACCCGCTGTTCCTGCAGGCGGTGCGCGGCATCGGTTATCGCCTGGTCGCTTCGCCGTGAGCGCTTTTCGATGAATCGTGACCGGATCAATTTTGTGAATCTTGCCCGATGAGCACGCTCGACACCGGCCTCACGCTGATCCGCACTGCCGCTGGCCGTGTATCCGCGGCCAACGGCTGGATGGGCAACGCGTTCAAGAGCTGGATGCCGACCGGGCTCTATGCCCGCGCGCTCCTGATCATGATCGTGCCGATGGTGGTGCTGCAATCGGTCGTGGCGTTCGTGTTCATGGAACGGCACTGGAACACGGTCACGCGGCATCTCTCCGCGGCGGTGGTGCAGGATATCGCCGCGCTGATCGACGTCTACAAGGGCTATCCGCAGGACAAGGACCGCGCACTGATTCGTCGTATCGCGCAGCAGAGGCTGCAGTTGGTCGTGGACTTCCTCCCGGTCGGCGACATGCCGCCGCCCGGCCCGAAACCGTTCTTCTCGCTGCTTGACCAGTCGCTTTCGCGCCAGTTGGGCCGGCAAATCGCAAAACCGTTCTGGATCGACACCGTCGGCCGCTCGAATCTCGTCGAAATCCGCATTCAGCTCGACGACGCGGTGATGCGCATCTTCGCCCAGCGCAGCGCCGCCTATGCCTCGAATTCGGAGATCTTCCTGTTCTGGATGGTCGGCACGTCGTCGATCCTTTTGATCGTCGCGGTCTTGTTCCTGCGCAACCAGATCAGGCCGATCCTGCGCCTGGCGGACGCCGCCGAGAGCTTCGGCAAGGGCCGCGAGGCGCCCAACTTCCGCCCCCGCGGAGCGCGCGAGGTGCGCCGCGCCGCGCAGGCGTTCCTGGAGATGAAATCGCGCATCGAGCGCTCGATCGAACAGCGCACCGCGATGCTGGCCGGCGTGTCGCACGATCTGCGCACCATCCTGACCCGCTTCAAGCTCGAACTGGCGCTGATCGGCGACAGTCCGGAAGTCGACGCCATGCGCAAGGACGTCGACGAAATGTCCGGCATGCTGGAGGATTATCTGGCGTTTGCGCGCGGCGACAGCGGCGAGCAGGCGCAGCCGACCGACATGGCGCAGGCGCTGGAGGAACTGCGCAGCGACGCCGAGCGCAACGGCCACATCGCGACGGTCTCGTTTCACGGACTTCCGGTCGTGACGGTGAAGCCGGCTGCGTTCAAGCGCTGCCTCGCCAATCTGGTGTCGAACGCGGCGCGGCACGCCGACACCATTGCAATCACCGGCCATCGCGATCACCGCTATTTGACGGTGACGGTCAATGACGACGGACCGGGCATTCCGCAGACCATGCGCGAGGAAGTATTCAAGCCGTTCCTGCGGCTCGATGACGCCCGCAACCAGGATGAAGGCGGCACCGGCCTCGGCCTTGCGATCGCCCGCGACATCGCGCGCTCGCATGGCGGCGACATCATGCTCGGCGACAGCCCGATGGGCGGGCTTCGCGCCACGGTGCGGATCCCGGTGTGACGCTTTTTTCTCTCCCTCGCCCCGCTCTTGCGGGGAGAGGTGAGACCGTTACTTCGGCACCAGGCCCTTGAGCTTTTCCGCGTCCTTGATGTTGAGCTTGAAGCCGCCGGGCATCACGATGTCGCCGGGTTTCTGATCGGGCTTGCAGGCCCCCAGCCACTTTGCCTCGATCGTGGTGGTGGCATCCTTGATGCCGGCGACGCCGTGATCGCTATGCGCGGTGGTCTTGACGGTATAGGCGGAATTGAAATCGCCGGTGATCTCCGAATGCGTGGTCATCGATACGCCCGCCACGCTGCACACGGAATCGGTGACGTAGCCGGTCGCGGTCTGCTGGATGTCGCGCTTGGAACAGATTTCCTTGGACATCGGCGAGGACGCGGTCGACATGTCCTTGTCGGTGGTCTCGTCGGTGCAGTGCTGCATCGTCATCTCGGGCAGCGGTGAGCCGGTCCGCACCAGCTTCATTTCCCACAGACCCGCCTTGCGAAGCGGCATTTCCACCGCGCCGGCATCGAGCGCCGGCATCAACGCCAGCAGAAAGGACCCCAGACAAATTGAAAGAAGCTGTCGCGTCATGCTCCGCACTCCCGGTGAAATGCCGAAGACGGGATGGTCCGATTCAGTATTTGGTGCGCAGCGGCTGCTGGTCGGCGCCGTAGGGCACCCAGCGGCAGGCAAAGGAAACGTAGCCGCCGTATTGCGGGTCCACCGCCAGGAATTTCACCACCTTGCCGTATTTGGCGCAGTGATCGACCGCGATCTGGCGGGCATCCGTCGTCGTCGCCAGCTCATAGGCGATGATTCCGCCGGTATCATTGCCCTTGAAGGACGGCACCCAATCGGCCAGCGCCGGCGAAGCGGCCAGCATTCCGCAGACGGCAACCAGGCTCGCGGTCCCAATGATTCGCATCACAGACTCCGTTTTTCTTGAGGGCCACCTTAGAGCGCCGCGGTGGCCATGAAAAGAACGGCCGAGGGCTGGAGGCGGAGTTATTGGCGGGTGTTGCCGCGTTGCACTTGACCTCATCTCCCCTTCACGGCACGGTCTTCCCGTTCGATCACCCGGCGGACCGACCATGCGCGACTTCTTCACATTCTCCAGAAAAACCCGCTTTAGAACCGGCTTGGGTGCCGCGCTTGGCGCCGTGCTCGGCCTATTTGCCTTTGGCCAGGCGGCGGAAGCGGCCAATCCGCTGGAGCTGAATTTCTGGCTGTCGGGCCCGAAATACGAGGGCCGGCTCGCCTCCTGCGAGGCGGTGCTCGGTACCATCACGTCCCAGTTTCAGGAAAAAGAGAGCACTTTCTGGAATTCGTCGCTCACGATCACGGCCTATGGCCGGATCCACGAAACCGCGTACCGGCCTTGGCAGTCGGACAATATTCCGCGTCGCTACTGCAGCGGCGATGTGATGCTCAGTGACGGCAAGCTGCGTACGGTGCATTACTCGATCATCGAGGACGGCGGTTTTGCCGGGTACAACCAGGGCATCGAATGGTGCGTGACCGGACTTGACCGCAACTGGGCCTATAGCCCCGCCTGCAGGGCCGCACAGCCCTGATTTCAGGGCGGTTTTCCTGGTAGTTCTCCCGACGGTTTTCCTGGCGATTTTTCCCCCTCCGAGTTGAAGCGCGCCATCCGGCCCGCCTCATCCTGATTTTTGTTCTTGAAATGTTCTGGTCGAATGCTAGGCTTTCGGCACAGTCTGGCATGAGGGCATCACATGTTTGAGTTTCGTTTCGGTTGGATGGCGCGGATTTCGGCGGGCTTCGGCCGCCTCCTCTTGATGGCGCTGATCGGCATCGCCGGAGTCGGCATCTCCGGAGCAGGACCCGCTTCGGCGCAGGACCGCCGGCAGAACACGCCCGGCGAGTTCGATTTCTATGTGCTGTCGTTGTCGTGGTCGCCCTCCTTCTGCGAGGAGGCCTCGGAACGCGGCAATACCGGGCGCTCGCAGCAGGCCCAATGCGGCGGGCGGCCGTTCTCCTTTGTGGTGCACGGCCTGTGGCCGCAATACGAACACGGCTTTCCCGAATATTGCGACCGGGATTCTTGGCTGGACCGCGATATCATGAGGTCGATGCTGGATCTGATGCCGGCGCCCGGCCTGATTTTCAACGAGTGGAAAAAGCATGGCACCTGCGCCGGACTAGGCCCGCGGCCCTATTTTGAGACCATCCGCAAGGCGCGCGCCGCGGTGAAGATTCCCCCGGAATTCATTGAACTGTCGGATCCGAAGACGATTGCGCCGTCGGAAATCGAGGACGCCTTCATCAAGGTCAATCCCGGCCTCTCCAGCGCCGCGATTGCCGTCACCTGCAACCGGACCCGGCTCAGCGAAGTGCGTATCTGCATGAGCAAGGACCTCCAGTTCCGCGCCTGCGAGGAAATCGAGGGCCGCGCCTGCAAGCGCGAGCAGGTGGTGATGCCGCCCGTGCGGGGCGGATAAAACATTTCCGCCGTCCATTGCGAGGAGCGAAAGCGACGAGGCAATCCAGTCTTACTTTGCTCCCTCATGGATTGCTTCGCGGAGCTTGTCATCGGGCGCACATTTGTGCGACCCGTTGGCTCGCAATGACGTTGGTTATGTCGTAACCCCTCTGCCATGAACTATCGTCACGCCTTTCATGCCGGCGGCTTTGCCGATGTCATCAAGCACATCGTGCTGGTGCGCATGCTGACCTATCTGCAGGAAAAACCGGCCGCGTTTCGCCTAATCGACACCCATGCCGGCGCCGGGCTCTACGATCTCGCAGGCCCGGAGGCGAGCCGTGGCGGCGAATGGCTCACCGGCATTGCGCGCATCATGCAGGCACGATTCTCGGAAGCCACGCTGCCGCTGATGAAGCCCTATCTCGACATCGTCAGGGCCTTCAATCCGCAAGGCGCGCTCAAGACCTATCCGGGATCGCCGCTGATCGCGCGGGCGCTGCTGCGGCCGCAGGATCGCCTGACGGCATGCGAGGTCGAGCCGAAAGCGCGTAAAGCACTGATCGACGCGCTGCGCCGCGATACGCAGGCCCGCGTGGTCGACCTCGACGGCTGGACCGCGCTGCCGGCCTTCGTGCCGCCGAAGGAACGGCGCGGCCTGGTCCTGATCGATCCGCCTTACGAGCAGAAGGACGAGTTTGAACGCCTGGCCGGGGGTTTCGCGGAAGCCTTCGCCAAATGGCCGACCGGCAGCTATTTGCTGTGGTATCCGGTCAAGAGCCGGCGCGCCACCGACGACCTGGCACGGCATGTCGCGCAGACGGTTGCGGCCCGCTCGCCCCCCGGGAAAGCCCTGCGACTTGAGTTCAGTGTCGCGCCGAGCACTGCCGAGGCCGGCCTGACCTCGGCGGGTCTTTTGATCGTCAATCCACCGTGGACACTGGCCGGTGAACTCAAGGCGATCCTTCCCGAACTCGAAAAGCCGCTCGGCCAGGGCGGCGCTGGCCGGTTCAGGCTCGAGACGCCCAAACCTTAGACAGGTCCGACCCGGGTCGCGCCGTGAAAAGTCCAATAGGCAATTTGCCGGGAACCGTATTATGCTGAGGCTATTGAGATCGGCTTTACGTTCCGCTTCCGCAAATGGTAGCGGCGGAGTGACAAGGCCTCAGATATTTCAAAGGCGGCTCGAAGCTCATCGCCCGATCCGCCCGGATGGCCAAGCTTTCCGGCAGCGAATGTCCGGTCGGCCGATACGCGGGGGGCGTAGCGGCGGAGCAATGCGGGGGAGGAGTTTCCCGATGGCCATGACTGGAACGGTCAAGTTCTTCAACGGAGAACGCGGCTATGGCTTCATCAAGCCCGATGACGGCGGTCGCGATGTTTTCGTCCACATCACGGCGGTGGAGCGAGCGGGGTTGAAGGATCTGACCGAAGGACAGCGCATTACATTCGAGGTCGAACCGGACAAGAAGGGCAAAGGCCCCAAGGCGGTCAACCTCGTGATTTCTTCCTGAGCCGCTTTAAGTCGTGGTCGGCTCAGGACCGGAGCCGCGGCAATATCTTGACGCGTTTTCTTCACGCGAACGGGGCGCCACTTCGCTTGAAAACGCTTGAAATTCTGACGCGTTTTCCTTACGCGAACCGGGCGCCACTTCGCTTGAAAACGCTTTGGAGAGCGGGCAAAAAAATCCCGGCCGTGATGCGGCCGGGAGTTTGCGTCCGATATTTTCTTGTTGCTCTCAGAAGTGATAGTTCACGCCGGCGCGAACAGTGCCGAACCGGTAACCGTTCGGAAGGCCGGTGATGACGAAGTTGCTGTCCGCGAGATCGACATAGAGATATTCGATCTTCGCGCTCCAGTTCGGGGCGATGCCGAATTCGGCGCCAACGCCCGCGGTCCAGCCGGCGTTGGTATGGGTTTCCGACAGGCCGAATGTCTCGCCTTTCAATTCACCGAACGCCAGACCCGCGGTGCCGTAGAACAGGATGTTGTTGAACGCATAGCCAGCCCGGCCGCGCACCGTGCCGAACCACGGATTGGAGAACTTCCAGGGGGCGAATGTGTCGGAGGCGCCGGTGGCATCGATGTCGCCTTCGATGCCGAATACCCACGGACCCGTTTGCCAGTTGTAGCCGGCCTGCGCGCCGCCCACGAAACCCGAAGGCTGGGTCAGATTGTTGTCGACGGAGCCCCAGGCATAGCCGAGATTGCCGCCGAGATAGGGACCGGCCCAGCTATAGAAATTGAGCGGCTGGTTGACGGTGTAGGGAGCGCGCGATCCGTAGGGAAGGTCGGCGGCCTGTACCAACCCCGTCGAACCCAAAGCGATCAGCGCCACCGCACCCAAAACGATCCTGCTCATCTCTCACTCTCCCCAACACAACTGCCGCGATCCCCGTTCACGCGCGTAAGGAACGCGCCGTGACGTGGGCCGGCATGGTTACGGAACTCCGCTTTTTGCCGATAAGATTTATCGAGACTTTTAAGTTAAAGGGTTGTTACGGCCTGCCGCCGGCCGCTTCTTAGTCTTAAGAGAGCGTTACCGGGACCCGATCCGCCAAAACGACATCCGCTTTTGCGTCAGATCGCGCCTTGAATTATCCGGCGCAGCGCAGGCCTTGACTGCCCTGGCGACGCTGGCGATGAGCGAAGCCGCCGCTTAAGTTCAAGACCATGGATCACGATTCTACCGACAGCCCCTCCCCCTCTACCCCTGGCCCAAAGGCAGCAGGCCGGCGCAAGGCGCGGCCCGGTTCCGAGCCGGCAGGCGTGCGGCCGGATCTGCCGCCGCAGGATCTGGCTGCTCAAGATCTGGCTGCTCAAGATCCGGCCGCTGATGATATCGACCCGGCCTCCGTCAACGCCGAGGAGGACGACGAGGCGCGGCTGCCGGAGGTTGCCGAGGAAGGCGGCGAGGCGGTGGCTGACGGCCGGCTTGCGATCGGCCACGCCGCGATCGAAAACGCGGTGCGCCTGGCACCGACCTCGCCCGGCGTCTATCGCATGCTGAATGCGGCCAGCGACGTGCTCTATGTCGGCAAGGCGAAGAACGTCCGCAAGCGGCTTTCTTCCTATGCAAGGGTGACCGCGCCCCAGCCGGCGCGCATCCTGCGCATGATCGCGGCGACCGTTTCGGTCGAGATCATCTCCACCTCGACCGAGACCGAGGCGCTGCTGCTCGAGGCCAACCTGATCAAGCAATTGCGCCCGCGCTTCAACGTGCAGCTGCGCGACGACAAGTCGTTTCCCTATATTCTGATCACGGGCGATCATTGGGCGCCGCAGATCCTCAAGCACCGCGGCGCCCAAACCCGGCCCGGGCAGTATTTCGGCCCGTTCGCGTCGGCAGGCGCGGTCAATCGGACCATCACGGCGCTGCAGCGCGCCTTCCTGATGCGGTCCTGCACCGACGCGTTTTTCGAAAGCCGCACGCGGCCCTGTCTGCTCTACCAGATCCGCCGCTGTTCAGGGCCTTGCACCGGTGAGATCGATTTTCCCGGCTATACGGAGCTCGTGCGCGAGGCCAAGGATTTCCTGTCCGGCCGCAGCCGCGCCGTGAAGCAGGAACTCGCGGCCGAGATGGAAAAGGCTTCCGCCGAGCTCGAATTCGAAACCGCAGCACTTTACCGCGACCGTCTCGCCGCGCTGTCGGCGATCCAGTCGCAGCAGGGCATCAATCCGCGCACGGTCGAGGAAGCCGACGTGTTCGCCATCCACCAGGAGGGCGGCTATTCCTGCGTCGAGGTCTTCTTCTTCCGCACCGGGCAGAACTGGGGCAACCGCGCCTATTTTCCGCGCGCGGAAAAATCGTTCACGCCTGAGGAGGTGCTGGCCTCGTTCCTCGCGCAGTTCTACGACGACAAGCCGCCGCCAAAGCTCATCCTGCTGTCGCACGCGATCGAGGAATGCGAGCTGATGGCGAATGCGCTGTCGATCAAGGCCGGCTTCAAGGTCGAAGTCGCAACGCCAAGGCGCGGCGAAAAGAAGGAACTGATCGCGCATGCGCTGACCAATGCGCGGGAGGCCCTGGGGCGCAAACTCGCCGATACCGCGACGCAAGGCCGGCTGCTCGCCGGCCTTGTCACCACGCTCGGGCTGCCGCACCCGCCGCGGCGGATCGAGGTCTACGACAACAGCCATATCCAGGGCACCAACGCGGTCGGCGCCATGATCGTGGCAGGCCCGGACGGCTTCATCAAAAACCAGTATCGCAAGTTCAACATCAAGTCCGAAGGGCTCACGCCCGGCGACGATTACGCGATGATGCAGGAAGTGCTGCAGCGGCGCTTCAAGCGGCTGACGACACCCCCGGCCGAGGGCGAGGCAACCAAAGGGCGGCCCGACGACGATTCGTTCCCGCAATGGCCCGACCTCGTCATCATCGACGGCGGTCGCGGCCAGCTCAACGCGGCGCGGGAGATTTTCGAGGGGCTGGGATTGAGCCAGGTCGCGCTGCTGGCGGTGGCAAAAGGACCGGACCGCGACGCCGGCCGCGAAACCCTGTTCATGCCCGACCGCGAGGCCATCAAGCTCGAGCCGCGCGACCCGGTGCTGTACTTCATCCAGCGGCTGCGCGACGAGGCGCATCGATTCGTCATCGGCTCGCACCGCAAGCTGCGCAAAAAGGACATCCGCGAAGCCGGATTACAGGAAATTCCCGGCATCGGCCCCTCACGCAAACGTGCCTTGCTGCACCATTTTGGAACCCTGAAGGAGATCGAGCGGGCCTCGATCGCCGATCTCGGCAAGGTTCCAGGCGTCAGCGCGGAGAGCGCACGCAAGATTTTCGAGTTTTTCCACGCCCAGCCGGGGTAAAGATGGGTTTTGAGTCATCCCGGCGTCGTCTCCAACAGATCATGTGCGTCGCACGGTTGACCTTGATGCTTCAGCGGTATTGGTAAGAGGGATGAACATCGCAACGACACGGGGGGTGGCCAAGAGCTCGCTGTCCCTGCCCAATATTCTAACCTGCGCCAGAATAGCCGCCATCCCCGTGGTGGTCGGCTGCATCTATGTGCAGGCCATCATGGACGGGCCGCTATGGCTGCGTTGGGTGGCGCTGGCCGTCTTCATCGCCGCCGCGGTGACCGATTTTCTTGACGGCTATTATGCGCGGATCTGGGACCAGCAGTCGGCGTTCGGCCGGATGCTGGATCCGATCGCCGACAAGCTCCTGGTGGCATCCTGCCTGTTGATGCTGGCCGCCGACGGCATCATCCACGGCTGGACGCTGTGGGCCGCCATCGTCATCCTGTGCCGCGAAATCCTGGTATCGGGCTTGCGCGAATACCTCGCCGCGTTACGCGTCAGCGTGCCCGTCACCAAGCTTGCCAAATGGAAAACCACGGTTCAGCTGGTGGCGATCGGATTCCTGCTCGCCGGCGAGGCCGGCGATCAGGTGATCCCGTTCACGACCCAGATCGGCCTGACGCTGTTGTGGATCTCCGCCATCGTCACGATCTACACCGGCTGGGACTATTTCCGTGCCGGCATCCATCACCTCATCAAGGAGGATGAGGCATGAAGGTCAAGTATTTTGCATGGGTGCGCGAACGGGTCGGCAAATCGGAGGAAACGGTTGAGCCGCCGCCTGGCGTTCAAACCGTCGAGGACCTGATGGCGTGGCTGGCAAAGCGCGGTGAAACATATGCCCACGCCTTCGATACGCCGCGGGTGATCCGTGCCGCGATCGACCACGCCCATGTCAAATCAGATGCGGCAATCGCCGGCGCCCGCGAGATTGCCTTCTTCCCGCCGATGACCGGCGGCTAGTCCATTGCCAAGCGCCGCGATGCTCTCATGACCGCCAATGTGACCATCCGTATCCAGCAAGCCGATTTCGACATCGCGCGCGAAATAGCGGCGCTGACGAACGGACGCACCGATATCGGCGCGGTCGTGAGTTTCAGCGGTATTTGCCGGGGCAGCGAAGGCGGCGAGACCATCGCGGCCTTGACGCTCGAGCACTATCCCGGCATGGCGGAAGCCGAAATCGCGCGCCACGCCGACACCGCGATGTCGCGCTGGCCGCTGACCGGCGTGAGCATCATTCACCGCGTCGGCCGCATCACTCCCGGCGAAAATATCGTACTCGTGCTGACCGCATCCCAGCATCGGCAGGCGGCGTTTCAGGCCGCGGAGTTCCTGATGG
>JBKQRS010000318.1:0-4666 GCA_052143915.1 Bradyrhizobium sp. | reverse complement strand
CCAAGCCGCGCGTCTCGAACCATAAGGCCCCGCGGTAGCCCTACCGCACCGGCTTCAGCGGCGCCGAAAACTGTTCGGTCCGGTCCCTCTCCGACATATCGACCACCGTCTCCATCGGCGCGGTGAGTTCGTACACGTAGCTCACATCGGTGAAGTATCGCTTCGATATTCCGCCAAGCGCCTCCGGCGCGACGCGGTCGAGCAGGATGACGCCGAAATCGCTGTCGGCGCGGCGGGTCGCCGCGCTGGTGTTGAACTCTTCCCAGCGAAAATGAAAGATCGTACTGGACTCGTCCCCGTTCACTTCCCAATGCGCGACGATGTGAGGGTGCTTGCCGACCAGCGAAAGCCCTTCGTCGGAATGCGACGCCAGCTCGAAGAACAGCAGCGAAAGCGATTGCGCCGCCCGCGCGCTGACGGTGATCTCGGGGCCAGACACCGCGATACGCTCGGCGTGGGGTATCGCGCGCGCTTCGAACAGTCCCTTCAGTTTCACGCCCTGCCACTGGCTTTCACTGAGCAGCGAAACCACGTTCGACATGGCATGGATCCGGCCGATCAGGAGTTCGCGGGCGACGTCGATGTCGGAGCCGTGACGCAGCGTGCGGGTCACGATCGACTGGATTACGGCAAGGATATTTTTCACGCGGTGATTGAGTTCGTCGATGACCGCGGTCAAGCGGCGCTCGAAGCCAATCCGAACCTGGATTTCACGGCTGAGCCGCAGGTTGTTGTAGGCGACATAGCCGAACAGCCCGCAGACGATGGTGGTCAGCGCGAGGCCGATCGCGGCAACGATCGTGGCCGTCTGCTGGGCCCGCATCATCGCGTTGGTCTTGGCGTAGTAGCTGAGCGACCAGTCGCGGCCGCCAAATGCAACCGTCCGCGTCACCGACGGTGCGGGGCCTTGCGGGCTCGCCGTTCTCGAGGTCACGACGCCCCGGTCATTGGCGATCAGCTCGCCATTGTTGCGGCGCGGGTCTTTCAGCACCACCGAGAACAGCGACAGGTCGTCATTGGCGAGCATCAGCGGCGCCAGTTCATAGGAGAACGTCACAAAGCCCGCGGGCTGCGCTTCGCCCTGCTGCAGAACCGGCGCGGCAAGCACGATGCCGATCGGCCCGTCGTCGCGCAACAGCGGGAGCGGATCGGACGCGACGGGCTTCATCTCGGCCATGGCGCGCGCCAGCATCGGTCCCATAATCGGATGCTGGTCGAAGCACCGGCCCGGAAACGCCTTCATCTCTGCATTGCGCGGTTCGACATCCATCAACAAGTCGACCGGCCTGTCGAGCGACCGCGTATTCAAAGGCACATCGTCATAATTGCGGATGGTCGGGTTCGGAAATCCCGCAGCCGCGAGCTCGGCATGGGCCGCTTCCAGTTCGCCGGGCCGGAGCCGCGCGATCCAGCTCGCAACCACGAAATCGGTCTTGAAGGCATAGATCGAGGATCGCAGCGGCTGCAGCATATTGGCCTTGATCACGGAGGGCGAACGGAACAGACCCGATGCGACGCGCGCGAGCAGTTCGCGTTCCGTCAGCCGGTCCTGAACCAGGCTCGCATGCACGTCGATCGCCCGCGCCAGCGCGATGCGCTCGACCGTCAGTTCCTGATCATGGACGCGATAGGCGGCAAGACCGGAGAGCAGAACCCCGATAAGCGCGATAAAACCGGTGATGAGACCCAGCCGAACCACTCGCTCACTCAAGAAAGGGATGTTGGCAAAGAAGATGAACAAGCGTTTGGCGACCGCGAGGGCGGCCATAAACCGGGGCAAAATGAAAGCCAGCCGTTTGGGATAGTGGAGTAGTGGTCATCGTTACGCAACCAAAGGCTGGCGGGACGGACTTAGCATGAAGTGGCTGCCACACGTGATGCTTTGGCAGGCAATGCTAACCACGGCGGATGGATTTTGTTCCCGGACCGACCGGCGGAATAATTCCGCTCCCCTCCCGCAAAGGCCTGGCCTGCCGCAAGTGTTAACGACTGGTTTCAGCTCACGCCTCTAGCTAACCTCCAGCTAACCTAGCCCCGCGCCGGCGGACTGAGCCCGCCCTTGGCCTCGATGAAGCTGATAATGCGCTCGAGACCCTGGCTCTTTTTCAGGTTGGTCATGACAAACGGCCGCTCGCCGCGCATGCGCCTGGCATCGGTATCCATCTTTTCCAGCGATGCGCCGACATGCGGCGCGAGGTCGATCTTGTTGATGACGAGAAGGTCCGAACGGGTGATGCCGGGACCTCCCTTGGAGGGGATCTTGTCGCCGGCCGCGACGTCGATCACGTAGATCGTCAGATCGGCGAGTTCCGGCGAGAAGGTGGCGGCGAGGTTGTCGCCGCCGGATTCGATCAGCACCACATCGAGGTCCGGAAATTTGGCGCGCATGTCGGCAACCGCCGCGAGATTCATCGAGGCATCCTCGCGTATCGCGGTATGCGGGCAGCCGCCGGTCTCGACGCCGGCGATGCGATCGGGCGTCAGCGAGCCGGAACGGACCAGAAACTCGGCATCCCATTTGGTGTAGATGTCGTTGGTGATCGCGGCGATGTCGTAGCGCTGGCGCATCGATTTGCAGAGCAGGTCCATCAACGCGGTTTTTCCCGAACCAACGGGCCCCCCGATGCCGATACGAAGCGGGCCGTGCGATTTCGTCATTCCGAACATCCCTTAATTATCGTCGTCCCTGCGTTCGCGGGGACGAGATATTGGCAAATAACCTCATGACCGGAACAGCCTGGTGTACTGCGTCTCGTGCCGCATGCTGGCGAGATCGGCGCGGAAGGTCGCGCTGCCGAGATCATCGAGCGAGGCCGTGAGTGCCCGCCGTGCGGTTGCGGCCACCACAGGCTCGAGCTGCGCCAGCACACGCTGGCTGTCGGTCTGGCCGAGCGGAACCAGCCGCGCGCCGGCGGATATCCAGTTCGAGGTCACCGCGTGCAGGAACGCATGGAGCGTCGAGGCCAGCGGGATCGCATGCGCGGCGCTGGCAAGACCGACCGCGACGGGGTAAACGATGGCGCCGCCGCAAGATGCAGCCAGCCGATCCAGCGAGGCGCAATTCCAGGCCGCACGCGCGATCTCGACAAACGCCCGACCCTGCGCCGACGTCTCAAGATGGCGCTCGCGCGAGGGCGCGAAGGCCGCCGCGAGTTCGGCGATCTCGCCAAGCCCCGTTTCGTCGTCAGACAACGCGGCCCGATGCGTTTGCGCGAGAAAGACGCCGTCGCAAAAACCCGGTCCGTCCGCCAGCATTGCAGCGAGCCAGCTCCGCAAGGATGCGGCGTCACCGATATCGCCGGCCTCCACCGCCCATTCGATGCCGCTGGAATAAGAGAAGGCGCCGACCGGAAAGGCCGGCGACAGCCAGGTCATCAGCCGGTACAGCGCCGCGGCTTCGCCGTCCTGCATCGCGCTCCGCTTGTCGGGCGCCGGCGCGCCGTCCTGATCGGCTCGCACCGCCATACGGCGCCGCGGCCTCGGCGGCTTATTTGTGGTTATAAGCATGGGAATGGCCGTGGTGATGGTCATGATCGCAATGCTCGTCATGGTGATGGTGATCGTCGTGCTGATGACCGTGCTGATGACCGCCATGGGCGTGCGACGAATGATCGTGCCCCGCATGGTCATGTGCTTCGCTTGCCGGCGCGGGCGCATGGCCGCCGCCGGCATAGGCTCCGCCTTCCGGATCGAACGGCGCTTCGATCTCGATAATCCGCGCGCCCAGCCCCTTCACCATCGCCTCGATGACATGATCGCGCCGGATCCGCAGGCCTCTTGCCGTGATCTGTGTCGGCAGATGGCGGTTTCCGAGATGCCAGGCGACCCGAACCAGATGCTGCGGGTCGTTGCAGCGGATCTCCGCCAGCGGCTCAGGCACCGCCACGACTTCGACCAGCCTGCCATCGTCGAGCACCAGCGCGTCACCACCCCGCAGCGCCACCGCATGTTCCAGATCGAGCAGAAACGCGAGTCCGCGCGTGCCGGTCATCGCCATCCGCCGCCGGTGACGATCGTCGAAATCGAGCACGACGGTATCGGCCGCCGGCTCGCTCCAGCGATGAGACCCGCGAACTTGCGTGGCGCGGATCATAGCGGGATTTCCAGCGATCCCGGCTTCGGAAAGATGCCTGCGAGGTAAATCATGGTTGGGTCACGCGATGCCTTCTTGACTAGCGGATGTCGACGGTTGCCGGCGTAATGATCTCGATTCTTGGCGGCGCGGACATGCATTTCACGGCGATCCGGCCGAACGCCTTCATGTGCTCGGCGGCGCGGTGCGGCACCAGCGCCTCGGCGCTTTCCCATTGCTCCACGAACACCATCCTGGCCGGATCGGTGACGCTCTCATGCAAGTCATAGGCGATATTGCCGGGCTCCTTGCGGGTCTCCTTGATGCAGGCGGTTGCGCCGGCGATGAATTCGGCGCGCGTTTCAGGCTTCACGGTCAGCGTAGCAACGACGTAAATCACGAGATCCTCCCGGTCTTTTATTTTGCGGCTTCGAGCGCCGGGAGCAACCTTAGAACATGAAATAGCGCTGCGCCATGGGCAGCACTTCGGCGGGCGCGCAGGTGAGGAGCTCACCGTCGGCGCGGACCTCATAGGTTTCGGGATCGACCTCGATTTTCGGGGTGGCGCCGTTGTGGATCATGCTCTTCTTGGAG
>JBKQRS010000317.1:0-3665 GCA_052143915.1 Bradyrhizobium sp. | reverse complement strand
CACGATCGTGACGAATGGGGCCGTAGAGCCGCTCACACCCGCAGTTCAAGACGAGATCGCGCGAGCCTTCGAAGGCGGGTAAGACTTGCAATCCACGTCGGCATGGTGGTCTCGGTATCGACGATCTGGGACGTGCAAAGGATCCGATGCCGGTGCTGCTCTGTAGGAGGCACACTGTCGGCACACAGGGAGCTTACCCTAAGCCGATTTCTCTGGGATTCCAAACAGGACGCGACTGATCGGCTGTCAGTCGCCGACTCTGGTTGATCCCTTCTCCCCATTACACCACCAGTGTGTTGCCTGGATGTTGTCCGGATGATCATCTCTCCAGGCCCCTCCCATTCCCTTGGGGTCTTTGTGGTCCGGCGCGACGTCGTTGTAGTCCGTGAACTCATGGTGGCAGATTGCGCAGATGCTGTTCTGCTCGGCGACTTTCCGCTTCAGAAGTTTCCGCATTTCCGCCGGTGACCTGAGTTCCCGATAGCCCCTTGGGTGATGTGGATCGTCAATACGTCGAACACCGGGCTGCAGGCTGCGCGCATAATGCGTTGGTTCGCGACCGCAGCAGCGGAGCGATCTATGGATGGGGCAGTATTCATTGAGACGGAGTTTCATGTCTTCCCTCCGGTGAAGAGAAGTCGAACTTCAACTAATCTCTAAGGGGAACGGTAGTAGGTTCTTGACGTGACCCGTTTGCCAGGAAGAACCATGGGCCACACCGATGAGCGTTAGACTCCTCCGCGCGCTCCAAAACCTGGACACTCCAAAACCTGGAACTTGACACTCACGGTTTGGGGGCGTAGATTCGTTTTTCGATTGAACTAACCGCACATCGAGAGCAAGCTTGCGTACGTCTGAGGGGGCTACGGCGAGGCCGTGGGCTCCTTTTGTTTTTGGTGGCCTGTTAGGTGGTAGGCTCCGCTGGCAGTTCATACGGCGGGCGAAATAGAGGCGTATCGTGTCGCAGTACACCGACCTATTACCAGTTCCTCAATCGCGCCGTGGTCATCGACCGTGAGAGACTCACTGCCGATTGCGTCCGGGGGGTCAGGTTTCTCGAAGACCTGACAGAAGATGAACGGACCTTGGCCCGCGATAAGTATCAGCGCGAGCAGGCGGTGGCGGAAAGACTGCGCGCGGCATTGGGTTGATAGCGCGGGCACATTGTCGCGGGCAAGGCCGATGTGTTAGAGATGCGTTTCGAGATGAAAAAAGGGTATGTGGCCGGATAACGAAACAGATCGGGACTTTCTGAATTTCACCGGCGTCGCCGATACGGTCGCCGAGATTATTGTCCAAGCCAGGGGGCGACCGATTTCGATCGGAGTCTCGGGAGCCTGGGGCGTCGGCAAGTCCTCGATGATCAAACTGGTGCACCAGTCCCTGGAGGGCCGAACCTGGAAAGAGAAGAAGGAAAAGGAAGACGGCAAGTTTATTTTCGTCGAGTTCAACGCGTGGCTCTATCAGGGTTATGACGATGCACGCGCCGCGCTTATGGACGTCATCGGCGAGAAGCTCACCAAAGAGGCTGAGCATCGCAAGAAAGGCATCGAAAAGGCCAAGGAATTTGTCGAGCGCATTCGTTGGTTCCGGCTGATGAAACTGGTGGCTGGTTCTGCAGTGGCCCTTCATGCCGGATTGCCGCCGGTGGGGTTACTTGGCGAACTATACGGGCTTGGAAAGACTTTCCTCGGTGGAGATGTAACCACCGAGACGCCGGAAAAGGCTATCAAAGTCGCCGGCGAAGTGAAGGAAACGGCAACGGGGCTACTTGATCCGAAGAAGAAATCGTCTCCCCCGCAGGAAATACAAGCCCTCCGGGACAGCTTCGAGAAAACGCTTGAGGCGATGGAGGTAACGCTGGTCGTCCTGATCGATGATCTCGACCGTTGCTTGCCGGAAACCACGATCTCCACGCTTGAGGCGATCCGCTTGGTCCTGTTCCTGCAGAATACGGCTTTTGTAATTGCGGCGGACGACGCAATGATTAAATATGCGGTCCGGCGCCACTTCCCGGACGTAACCGACGAACTCGCCATCAACTATTTCGACAAGCTCATCCAGGTGCCGATCCGTGTCCCTCCCTTGGGTACGCAGGAAGTGCGTGCCTACATGATGCTGCTGTACGTGGAAAATAGCGATCTCGACGTCAAGGTAAAGGAAGAAATCCGGGCGGGCATCTGCAAACAGCTCGGGCAAACATGGCAAGGGAAGCGGGCGGACAGTGCCTTTATGAAATCCCTGCACGACAAATTCGACAACGAGCTCATCGGAAAATTCGATACGGCAGACCGGCTCGCGCACCTGATGACCACGGCGTCGGGAATTGCCGGAAATCCTCGCCTGATTAAGCGGTTTCTGAATGCGTTGGCGATCCGGATGGCGATCTCCAATGCGCAAGGCGTCGGCGTGGATGAAGCCGTCCTCGCAAAGATGCTGCTATTTGAACGGGTCGGGAATCCAAAGGCCTATGTTGCGCTGACCAAAGCGGTCAGCGAGAGCGCTAATGGTAAGCCTGCGTTCTTGGCCGAGTGGGAGGAGAAAGCGAACGAGGGACAAGACGTGCACTTGCCTGAGCTTTGGGACGATCCGTTCGTCAAGGAGTGGCTGACCCTGCCGCCGAAGATTGCAGATCACGACCTTCGGGGCGTGCTCTACGTGAGCCGGGAGCATGCGCCTTTGATAAGCCCGCAGGACCGTCTCTCTTCGGAAGCCGCGGAATTGTTGGCCGCTTTGCTTAAGCATCCTGATGTGGCAGCGGGTCTGAAGGACCGGCTCTCGAAAATTCCGCGGACAGAAATCACCGTTGTCATGGATCGGCTCCTCAATCAGGCGCGGCAGGAGCAGGAATGGGGTGTGCCGCCTATTCTCGAAGCTTGTCTCGTGACTGCGGCTGCTGACCCGCCGCAGGGGCAGCGGCTGGCCGCTTTCCTGTCAGACCTTCCCGCCGCGCAGATTAGGCCAAGCATCGTACCAAAGATCGGCGATCAACCTTGGGCTAGCAGCGTTTTCGAAAAGTGGGACAGGTCGCCGGGGGTTTCAACGCCGGTGAAAAAGGCGATAGCTCAGCGGAGGGATGATGGGAACGTCCGCGTCCAGTAACGGCCCAGGCGGCGGTGTCCCGCTGGTGCCGCCCTGGGTTCCGCCTGTCCCGCCTATGCCGCCGCCCCCTGTTTCGCCGGTTCCGCCGGTTGATGGACAGGGCGCGGGGCCGGCAGACGGCGACGGTCAGAATGGATCTGCGCCAGCGTCTCCCCAGCCGCAGCAACCCGCGCAAGCACAGCCATCTCCGATGGCTCCGGCAAAACGTTTCTTAGGAGCGCGCTTGAATTTCGGTAAATTCGCCGGCGGTGGCGGCGGTGGCGCTGTTGGGGGCGCCGGCGGACGCAAGATGCGTCGGGGCCTCCGCGATTATGTGCGCAAGGGCTACGGCGGTCGCGAAAACACAGTCAAACGATTTGGCGGTACGGCATCCACTGCGGGCAATCTTTACGGCGCATTGTCAAGCGTTGCCGGAGGACAGGCAACAGCGCCAGGAAGTCCTCTGGACCCGGCGCTCCTCGCTGGGCGCTCGGCTCGTGAGGTGATGGATGCGATTGTCGAGGCGGTTCGCCCGGCGGATGGTACGCAGGATGCAGAGGCAAGCCGCTATGCGATTAAGGATG
>JBKQRS010000316.1:0-5372 GCA_052143915.1 Bradyrhizobium sp. | reverse complement strand
TCAGGTTTCGGACCGCCAGCGTCATCCCGATCGATTGCTCCGTGAACGGCTTGCCGTTCGGCGCGATCACCTCGGCGCCGGCCTTGACGCAGCGGCTTGCCAGCGGGATGTCGGCGGTGATGACGATATCGCCTTTGCCGGCGCGCTCCGCGATCCAGTCATCAGCGGCATCCATCGCGGAGCCGGCCGCGACACGCTCGATCAGGGGATCCGGCGGTACCCGAATGAACTGGCCTGCAACCACGCTGACGGGAAGGCCATGGCGGGCCGCGACCCGGTAGATTTCATCTTTCACCGGGCAGGCGTCGGCGTCGACATAGATGCGGGTGGTGTTCAAATCTGGCGTCATTGGTTGAGGATTGGATGGAAAACGCGCGTGGCACCTCCCGGAAGCGCAACGACGCCCTCTAGAGCGCAACGGCGCTCCCGAGATGCGCGTGGTACCTCATCAGATAAGGAATTGCGAGGAAAACACGAGGGGCGAACACCCTTGCCACGGCGTTTTCTTTGCGTACGATTATCGAAAGAAAGAGCGCCGCAATAAGGAAAACAGGCATGACAAGCCGGCTCCAAGCCTACCGCATCTCAGCCTACAACACCGCAAAACTTTCCGAGAACAAGATGCATGACGACACTGTCGCCAAGCAGTTTGGCTTCAGCGGCGGCCTCGTCCCCGGCGTCGATGTCATGGCCTATATGATGCATCTGCCGGTCCGGAAATGGGGCCGCGCCTTTCTCGAGCGCGGATTGATCGAGGCGCGCTTTGTCAAGCCGGTCTATGACGGCGAGACCGTCAATGTCAGCGGCGAGGAGGGCGATGGCGTGCTTTCGATGGAGGTCGAAAGCCGTGGGCAGCTCTGCGCGACCGGCACGGCCTCGCTTCCCGTATCGGCGCCGCTGCTCTCGATCGCGGATTTCCCGCCAACCCCGCCGGTGCCGGAACGCAGGCCGGTGAGCGAAGCCTCCTATGAACCCGGCAAATGGCTCGGAACCGTGCCACGGGCGTGGGCGGGCGAAGCCGCAACGGAATATCTGACCGATGTGCGCGAGCGCGATCCGATCTATCTGCGCGAAGGGCTCGGCCATCCCGGCCTGCTGCAGCGGGTGATGAACAAGGTGCTGGTCGACAACGCCATCCTGGGCCCGTGGATTCATGTCGGCAGCCGGATGCAGCTTCTTAACGCCGCGCGCAGCGGCGATGAGTTGACCGCGCGCGCGCGTGTGACCGGCAATTACGAGAAGAAGGGCCACCGCTTCGTCGAGCTCGACGCGCTCGTCGTCGCCAACGGCACGACGCCGCTCGCCCATTGCCAGCATATTGCGATCTACCAGCCGCGCGAGCAGGCGGCGGCGTAGGGGACAGGGCACTACGCGCCCACATCCTCAATTGTCATCCCCCGCGAAGACGCGGGATCCAGTACGCCGCGGCTTTGCGGTTCGATCACGACTGCTCCGGAATACTGGATCGCCCGGTAGCGCAGACAAGTATACGTAGTCTGGGCAGGGCAGACTACTATGCCGGGCGATGGCAGCAGTAGATTGGGACGATGGCGGTTGTGTGCGCTGGCGCGTGCCTCACGCCACCTTCTTCGCATCCCTTATCGCGCGCCAGACCCGTTCCGGCGTCAGCGGCATGTCGATATGGGCAATGCCGTATTCGGAGAGGGCGTCGAGCACCGCGTTGACGAGGGTGGAGAGCGAGCCGGCGCAGCCGGCTTCGCCGCAGCCCTTGGTGCCCAGCGGATTGGACTTGGCGGGCACGGGATGATCGCCGATCTCCATCAAGGGAATGTCCTCGGCGCGGGGCAGCGCATAGTCCATGAACGAGCCCGTGATCGGCTGGCCGCTCGCGTCATAGCTGACGCACTCCATCAGCGCCTGCCCGATGCCTTGCGCGACGCCGCCATGCAGTTGCCCGGCGACGATCATCGGATTGACCACCGTGCCGAAGTCATTGACGCCGGTATAGCGCACGATCTGCACGATCCCGGTCTCCGGGTCGATCTCGACTTCCGCGACATGGCAGCCATTGGGGAAGGTCGACGGCACGGGCTCAGAGGTATGGTCGACGTCGAGCGACGACGGCACGCCTTCCGGCATCTTGTTTTCGCGGAGCCTCCGCGCGAGCTCCATGATGTCGATCGAGCGGTCGGTGCCGGCGATGGTGAAGCGGCCGTTGCCGAATTCGATGTCGCCTTCGGCGGCTTCCATCAGGTGCGCGGCGGCGCGTTTGCCCTTTTCGATCACCAGTTTCGAGGCTTCGACGATCGCCATGCCGCTGGCGGTAATGGAGCGCGAGCCGCCGGTGCCGTTGCCGGTATGCACGAGATCGCTGTCGCCCTGTTCGAGCCTGACGCTGTCGAAGGGAACGCCGAGCTGCGCGGACAGCACCTGCGCGAACGGCGTCGCGTGGCCCTGGCCATAATCGAGCGTGCCGGTGATGAGCCGGACCGAGCCGTCGTCCTCGAACACGATCTTGCCGAGTTCGACGCCGGGAGGTGCGGTGACTTCGAGATAGGAGCCGACCGCAATGCCGCGCAGCTTGCCGCGCTTCTTGCTCTCCTTCTTGCGCCTGGCAAAATTGGCGTGGTCGGAGATCTCGAGCGCCTTGTTGAATACGCCCTGGAAATCGCCGCTGTCATAGGTGACGCCGGAGGAAGCCGCATAGGGCATCTGCGCCGGCTTGACGAAATTGCGCTTGCGCAGGGTCAGCCGGTTGATGCCCATCTCGTCCGCGGCGCGATCGATCAGCCGTTCCATGAAGTAGTTGGCCTCGGGCCTTCCGGCGCCGCGATAGGCGCCCATCAGCGTGGTGTTGGTCAGCACGGTCTTGATGTCGATCGCCATCGCCGGCGTGCGATAGACGCTGCCGATGTTCTTGCCGATGTTCAGCGACAGCGGCTGCGGCGCGACGCCGGTGATATAGGCGCCGAGATTGCCGTAGCCGGAAACCTTGACCGCGAGGAATTTCCCATCGCTGTCGAGCGCGAGCTCGCAATGGATTTTCTGCGCGCGGCCATGGCTGTCGGAGAGGAAGCTGGTCGAGCGCTCGTCGGTCCATTTCACCGACCGGCCCAGCGCCTTGGCGGCATGCAGGATGCAGACATATTCGGGATAGTTGATGTTCTTCATGCCGAACGAGCCGCCGACATTGGCGGTGAGCAAATGCACTTTCTCGTTCGGAACCTTCAGGATGTTCTTGGCGAGGTTGAGCCGGTTGCCGGCAACGCCCTGGGTCGGAACCTGTATCGTGTAGCGCTCGCTGTTCCTGTCGTAGGAGGCAAGCGCCGCCCGCGGTTCCATCGCCACCACCGCGACGCGGGTGTTGGCGATATCGAGTTTTGTCACGTGCGCGGCACTGGCGAAGGCAGCTTCCACCTTGGCGACGTCGCCATAGTGATAGTCGAGCGCCACATTGTTGGGGATGTGATCGTAGAGCTGCGGCGCGCCGGGTCTTGCCGCTTCCTCAGGGTCCGTAACGGCCGGCAACGGATCGATATCGACTACCACGGCCTCGCCCGCATCGCGGGCCTGCGCCAGCGTTTCGGCCACCACGAACGCCACGGGGTCACCGACATAGCGCACCTTGTCGGTCATCAGCGCGGTACGGTTGGTCTGCAATAGCGGCGTGCCGTCGCGGCTCTTCAGCGGCAGGCCGCAGGTGAAGGGTCCATAATTGGCGGCCGCGAGATCGGTTCCCGTCCAGACCCCGAGCACGCCCGGCATCGCCTTGGCGGCAGCGGTATCGATCCCGCGGATGATGCCGTGGGCGTGGGCGGAACGCACGATCCAGGCATAGGCCTGCCCCGGAAGATTGAAATCGTCGGTATATTTGCCCTTGCCGCGGACCAGGGTGTCATCCTCCTTGCGGCGGACCGGCTGCCCGACCCCGTATTTTTGCAGTGCAATAGCGTTTTCCAAGGAGGACGGAGACGTGTGATCTTGCATTGAAAGCACCCGAAATGGCCGGTTTTTGCGCGATTTTGCGGCCGGTTACCCAGATAAACCACCCCTCACCGAACGACAACGCCTGATTGGGCATGGTCCTATGTGAAGGGTTGTTGCGCCGCCCCTTGGCGCTGCTACAGTTTCTGCCGAAGCGAAATTCCTCGTCGGCCGTCATGGGTCGGGGAAAGACATTTGGATGAAGGATGATACGCGGCTTCGCGACGACCTGGGGTCGCGCGGAAGCTCGATAATACCGGTCGCCGCCGGCGACGCCGGAGAGGCAAGGCTGGTGCCTGGACCTGGCGTCTACGCGGCGCTCGACCTTGGCACCAATAATTGTCGCCTGCTGATCGCGTGCCCGACCGACGACGGGTTCCGTGTGGTCGATTCGTTCTCGCGGATCATCCGGCTGGGCGAGGGGATCTCCGCAACCGGCTGCATCAGCGACGCTGCGATCGAACGCGCCATCGCCGCGCTGAGCATCTGCCGCGACAAGATCCAGTCCAAAAAGGCCAAGCGGCTGCGGCTGATCGCGACCGAAGCCTGCCGCGCCGCCTCGAATGCCGAAGGCTTTCGCGATCGGGTCGCCGCCGAGACCGGAATCCGCCTCGAAGTGATTGATCGCGAGACCGAAGCAGCCCTCGCCGTGATCGGCTGCTCGCCGCTGCTCGATCCGCATGGACGGGGCGCCATCCTGTTCGATATCGGCGGTGGATCGACTGAGCTGGTCCGGATCGAGCGTGATCCCGGTGAGCAAAATGCGTCGCCGCGCATCAGAGCGTGGATGTCGATCCCGCTCGGGGTCGTCACGCTGGCCGAGCATTTTGGCGGCCGCGACGTCACGCCGCAATCCTATGCGCGGATGAGGGAAGAGGTCGCCAAGCATGTCGGACCGTTTGCAGCCGAGCATGGCGAGGATCTTGCGGACATGCACCTGCTCGGCACCTCCGGCACGGTAACGACGCTGGCCGGCGTCCATCTCAAATTGGCGCGATACGATCGCCGCCGGATTGATGGCGTCTGGTTGAGCGATGCGGATGTCACCGCCACCATCGCGCGCCTGCTCGGCATGAGCTACGAGGAGCGCGCCGCCAATCATTGCATCAGTGTCGAGCGCGCCGATCTGGTGCTGGCGGGCTGCGCCATTCTCGATGCGATCCGCCATGCATTTCCGCTGCCGCGGCTGCGCGTCGCCGACCGGGGCCTGCGCGAAGGCATGCTGGTCGAGATGATGCGCGAGGACGGTGCCCTCAGCGCAGGCCGATAGGCGCGTCGGCCCTCGATGTGTTAGAGCATTTCGAGCCCGGTGGCTTCATCCATCGAGACGCACGCTAGCGCGTGCTCCTCAGAGCCTGACCAAAAAAAGAAAGTTGAGTGATTTCAGCCCGTTGTGATTCCTTCGTGTTTGCGAAGACTCGAGGGGA
>JBKQRS010000315.1:0-2847 GCA_052143915.1 Bradyrhizobium sp. | reverse complement strand
CAACGTCCGCAGCTGCGAATAGAACCAGCGGCGCGCGCTGGGCGACATGTTAGGTCGCCCCGCTTTGCGCGACATCGAGATGCGCGATCGGGGCGCTCGGCGTCCGACTCTGAAGCAGGCGCGGCATGCGGTCGTCTACCGCAGCGCGCGTTGAGTCGCTAGTATACAAGCACGCTATCAACGCAGATTGCAGGTCGCGACGCCTCGGACAGAACCCGGCGAGAAGCGAGCGGGCGCTCCAGGCGACAGTTGCCGCCCGCGTCCGCGTCAGCGCTTCTTCGCAGGCGTTCGCTTCTTGGGCTCCATCCTGAGCGAGACGCCGATCAACGTTGCCTTGTGACGCGTCGCGCCGGGTGTTCGTTTAAGCGCCATGGCAATCTTGGCGAGCGGCTCCCTGCGGGCCATGCTCTTCAGAGCGCGTAAATCGTCCTTCGACCAGGGTCGCCTTGCAGGCTCCTTCTCAGCCCGTGCTGCTGTTGCTTTAGTCATGTTTTCTCCTGTTAGACAGATCCAAGGGGCTTGCTCCTGTACCTAATTGGCATCGGTTCGTTTCAGCCCGAAGCCGCTGTCGGCCGGGATTCGGCATCGCAGATCGCGCGGTACTCCGCTGAAAGCGCAACGCGGCCGCGCAGAGCGGCGCGCGCCGAACTTGTATGGAAGAGCTACCGCAAATTTCTGCTCGTTTGGCGCAACTGAGTCGTTCGGGCTGGTCACGTGAATGGCGGGTTTCGACCCTCCGCCGAGCACTATCTTATGACTGGAGTTGGCCGTTGAACGAACCCGCTGCCGCGGGAGGTCCCTGGACTGAGAGTGTGACGACGATTCCAACGCTCGGCTTGCCTTTTGGAGAGCGCCGGCTGGCTCTGACCAAAATGGC
Source organism: Bradyrhizobium sp. (assembly GCA_052143915.1). Classification (GTDB taxonomy): domain Bacteria; phylum Pseudomonadota; class Alphaproteobacteria; order Rhizobiales; family Xanthobacteraceae; genus Bradyrhizobium. The sequence continues at coordinate 1,970 of JBKQRS010000315.1, read as the reverse complement.
TCCTTTCAATTTGAAAGGAGCGGTCCATGAACAAGCCTATTCCTCCTGCTGCTGGCGTCAGCAGCCTGCGTCAGCGCCTCATCGAAGACATGACCGTGCGCGGGTTCGGCGAGAAGACCCAACGCGGCTACATCCGCGTCGTTTCGCGTTTCGCCGCTTTCCTCGGACGATCCCCGGATCGCGCCACGGCCGAGGACATTCGACGGTACCAGATCGAGCAGCGCGAGGCCGGGATGCCGGCGCCGGCGATGAACAGTCATGTCGCGGGTTTGCGGTTCTTCTTCACCACCACGATGGATCGGCCGGATTTGTCGCGCAAGCTTCTGCGAGCGTCCTATCCCCGCAAGCTGCCGACGGTGCTCAGCCCCGAGGAGGTCGCCCGGTTGCTCGCCGCGACAACCTGCCTCAAGCACCGCGCCGCGCTCGGCGTGGCTTATGGCGCCGGGCTGCGGGTCGCCGAAGTGGCGGCACTCAAGGTCGTCGACATCGACAGCGAGCGGATGCTGATCCGCGTCGAGCGCGGCAAGGGCGGTCGGTACCGCAATGCGATGCTCTCGCCCAATCTGCTCGCCTTGCTCAGGGCATGGTGGCGCGAAGGCCGGCGCCAAGGCGCGATGTTGCCTGAGGGCTGGCTGTTCCCAGGGCAGAACCCGATCAAGCCGATCAGCACCCGTCAGTTGAGCCGGGTTGTGGAAGAGGCCGCCAAGGCGGCCGGGCTTGCCAAGCGCGTCAGCCCGCACACCCTTCGCCACAGCTTCGCGACCCATCTGCTGGAGGATGGCGTCGACATCCGCGTAATACAGGTGCTGTTGGGCCACGCCAAGCTCGACAACACCGCGCTTTACACCAAGGTGGCGACGCGGACGGTGCGGGCCGTCACCAGCCCGCTCGACAAGATCGCGGGCCTGATCGACAAGATCGCGGGCCTGATCGACGAGAAGGCGCAAGGCGACGGCTGAGGCATCGTGCGGACCTCCTCGCTGGAGGTCGCCGATATCTTCCGGGTAGCAGGGACCAGCTACCGTCTCGCCCAGGCAGGGCATCTGAGCCTTGCCCAATTGAAGGTCATGTCGGCGATTCAGAACTGCCGCACCGCGGCACTGGGCGGCCATGTCGATGGCTGCGACGACTGCGGCTACCTTCGAGTCGCCTACAACAGTTGTCGCAACCGGCATTGTCCGAAGTGCCAAGGCGCCGCTGCGCGAGCCTGGCTCGCCGAGCGCAAGGCCGACCTGTTGCCGGTCGGCTATTTCCACGTCGTGTTCACGCTCCCGGCCGAGGTCGCCGACATCGCCTGGCAGAACAACGCGATCGTCTACGACCTGTTGTTCCGGGCCGCCTCCGAGACGATGATGACGATCGCCGCCGATCGTCGGCATCTTGGCGCCCGGATCGGCATCACCGCCGTGCTCCACACCTGGGGCTCGGCGATGACGCATCATCCGCATGTCCACATGATCGTGCCGGGCGGCGGCGTCGCGCGCGACGGTTCGCGCTGGATCAACTCACGCCCGGCCTTCCTCCTGCCGGTCCGGGTGCTGGGCAAGCTCTTCCGCCGACTGTTTCTGACCCAGTTGATCGAGTTGCACGATGCCGGCAAGCTCGTCTTCTTCGGCGCTCAGGCCGATCTTGCGGACCGGCGCTGCTTCCTGCGCCGTCTCGCGCCGCTCAGAAAGAAGCGATGGGTGGTCTATTCCAAGGAGCCATTCGCCGGCCCAGAAGCGGTGCTCGCCTATCTCTCCCTCTACACGCACCGGGTCGCGATCTCCAACCGCCGCCTGATCGCCTTCGACGAGGCTGGCGTGACCTTCCGCTACAAGGATTACCGTCGCAGCGGCCCGCAGCGCCATCAGGTCATGACGCTCGATGCCCACGAGTTCATGCGCCGCTTCCTGCTGCATGTCCTGCCACGCGGCTTCCATCGCATCCGGCATTACGGGCTGCTCGCCAGCGCGACACGCAAGGCCAAC
>JBKQRS010000314.1:0-4436 GCA_052143915.1 Bradyrhizobium sp. | reverse complement strand
GGGGGCGTCGACCAGATTCTCGAACGCCCGCCGTAACTTGGGGCCGGATAGATCGAGCACCGGCTGCTTCGGCGCGGTCGCCATTTTGGCCTTATGGCTGCCGATCGCCCACATCACTCGGCCACCTCCAGCACGGTGCTTCGAACCAGCATCAGCGCCGCCATCGCAGCCGATTGTCCTTGCGCGATGGAGTCGTCGATGGTCTCGGGTCCCGTCGCGGCTCCGGCGACGAACACGCCGGGCCGCGAGGTCGCCGACATGTTGGAATAGGTCGAGGCCTTCTGGATGTGGCCGTGTTTCTCCAGCTTCACGTCGAACACCGCGGACAGCGTCATGTTGTCGACGTTGGGATCCATACCGATCGCGTGCACGACCATGTCGAAGGGAATGGTGATCGGGCGCTTCACCAACGTGTCCTCGCCCTTCACGATCAGCCGCTTGCCGTCCGATGTCACCTCGGCGATGCGCGCCTTGATATATTTGACTTTGTGCTTCTCCTGGCTCTCCCAGTAGTAGAGGCCTTCGTACAGACCGAAGGTGCGGATATCCATGTAGTAGATATAGACGCTGCACTTCGGCAGCGCCTCGCGGATCTCCATCGCCAGGTTGGATGACACCGTGCAGCAAATTTTCGAACACCATTCGCGGCCGATCTGACGGTCGCGCGAGCCGACGCACAACAGAATGGCGACTCGCTCGGGCTCGCGCCCGTCGGACGGACAGCGCACGCCTTTGCCAGAAGAGAACATCTGCTCGACCTGGGTGGTGGTGACGACGTCGGGATAGGTGCCAAAGCCCCACTCCGGCTTGTTGACCGAGTCAAAATGGGTGAAGCCGGTGCACAGGATGGTGGCGCCCGCCTCCACTTGCGAGCCGTCGGACAGCGCCGCGCGAAAATCGCCTGGGCCGCCGGCGAAGGTCTTGACCGTCGTATTCTTCCTGACCTCGATGAGCTTATTGCGCTCGACCCGTTGCACCATGCCGCCGATGGCGTCCCTGGCCCATTCGCCCGACGGCACTAATTTGGCGTAGCCCGACAGGATCGGCGCACCGCCGAGCCGCTCGGACTTGTCGACGAGGACGACGCGCTGGCCGGCCATGGCCAACGCATGGGCAGCCGAAAGCCCCGAGGGACCACCGCCGACAATGAGAACAGGACGATTCATACCTCAACTCCTGGAAGCGCGGCGACGGGCTGGGGTTTGACGTAACCCGGACCCGACGTGATCGCGCGCTTGGGGTCATAGAGCGTCTCGATGCGGCCGACCTTGACCTCCTCGAGGTAGGCCTCGAACTCGACCTTGGCCTTCTGCCAGTCGATGCCGAGCTTCTCCAACAGCCCTTCAAACGGCGAGGCATGCCAGTGCAACTGTGCCAACTTGTAGGGATGCGCGCCCAGTGCGAGTGCTGCGAACTGGCAATCGGCCAGGATCGGCAGCGCATAGACCTTGTCGACCGCCTTGCCGATCCACTGGTTCTTGTCGAGCGTGGTGATGCAGCCGGTGTCATGACCAACCATCACGTCGGCCCTCGCCTCCTCCACGGCCACCTTGATCTTGCGATCAATGGCAAAGGAGCGGGTGAACTCACGCTCACCGATGATATGGCGGAAGCCGAAGCCGCAGCAATCGTACCAGGTCGAGTAGTCGATCACCTGCGCGCCGAGGGTCTGCATCAGGCCGGTGGAGACGGCGACGCGATTGCCGTCCATCACCGTGTCGTCATAGATCACGTCCTCGGGCACCATCTTGTAGACGTGGCAAGCCGGATGGATGGTGGCTCGGATGCCGCTGACGTCCACGACCTGGTGCTGCCTGATGCGGTTGCGCATCACGTGCAACCATTCCGAATAATGCACAACTTCTTCGGGGATCAGCAGCTTGCCGTCGACCAGGCGGCCGAGCTTGCCGAGGATCTTCTTCACCTGCTCGCGCAGCTCGGCCGAGTGCATCAGGAAGATGCGCATCTCCTTGTAATTGCCGAAGGAGGTGCCGCAGTGGACGAGCGGATAATAGGTGCCAACCAGTAGGCCCTGCGCCTTGGCCGACACGTAGGCCTGGTGAAAGTTGCGCAGGAACACGGCGGCGAGGCTGACCACGTTGCCGATGCCGGAGCCGTGATAGTTCCACGCCGTGCACGAAGTCTGATCGGTCTCGTCGAGATAGCGGACGCCAAGCTTGTTCATCAGCCACATCACGCTCGACGGATAGCCCGGGATGTTCCCGCACTGGCCGCAGGACTTATGATGCCAGAGGTTCGTGGTCGGGATGCGTTTTTCCCAGCCGTAGAGGGTGCGCGCCACCACCGGCTCATGTCGCTCGTCGATTCGATGGACGAGGATTTCGCCCTCCTTCTCCAATTGCCACATGGCATCGCGGATGTCGTGGACACGATCCTTATTGGTCAGCATGGAGCGGCGGTCGATCTTGGCCTCCACCCAGGAAGTGGCGGCACGCGCTTCGCTCGGCGTCAGGTTGGACGGGCGCCATTCGGCACCAAACCCTGTGAATGCCGGCTGGCCATCGTTACGCTTATCGTCCATCGTTTCCTCCGTCGACCCACGGCATTGACCGTCGGCCGCGATTATTTTTGTTAGCTATCCGCGTCCGATACTTCTTTCTGCTCCTCTAGCCACTCGTTGTACTCGTCGCGCTTCTCGTCCATCACATCGTTAACAACGTCGAACAGATTCTCGTCGATGGTCTCGAGTTGATCGAGGACGCCGGTCGCCTCCCAGATGGTGTAGAGCTCGACCGACGTCTTCAGATTGACTTCCCACGCCGTGTCCATGGTGTGCATAGTCGGCACCGGGATCGCCTTCCGCAAAATGTTGAGCGGTGCATCGACCTTGGTCACATTCGGCCCCCAATCCGGGAACGCATCGCGCGTGATCATGTTGGGCGCGAGCTGGTTGCCGGTGGAGATCACTTTGAGCAGCACGCGCGAGAACGGTCGCAGCACGTCCTTGGCCGACTGCATGCCGTGTTTGATCGCAACCTCGCGCATGATCATGACGAGGCCGCCGGGCGAGTTGCTGAACGGGCAGCGCGCGGCGCAGGTGTAGCATTGGGCGCAGGACCAGATCTTCTCCTGCATCGCGTCGTAAATGCCTTCGAGATTCTCGGTCCACAGCAGCTGGACGATCTCGCGCGGCGAGAAGTCGTAATAGTGCGCCGACGGGCAGGTCGCGGTGCATATGCCGCAGTTGAGACAGCCGTGCAGTTCGTGGTCGTATAGAACGTGCGAACGGATATCGTCGAAGACTTCTTCGAGCTTTTCGTATGGAACGACAGGCGTCGGCGACACCGGATCGCCGATGAGGCCGCTATGTTCGGCCGTGTGGACTAGGTTCGCGCTCATCAGTAGGTCAGCACCCTGGCATCATCGTCCTCCATGACCTCCTCGATGACCTTGGCGCCACCCACAATGCCTGCGCATTCGGGGATAAGATCTGCTTCGGTCATATCGAACAGGTCGAGGTTGGGCGAACAGCAATAGAATTTCACGCCGGCTTCGTGCGCATCCTTGATGAAGTCGTAGACTGTCTTCGGCGAGCCCGGTTTGACGACCAGCTTTTCGGCAACGCCCTTCTTCATAAGCTGGCCCGCCGTCGCGGTGCAGATCACCTCGACGTCATATTCCATAGCTGCCGCGACGGAAGCCTGGAAGAAAGGCGCGCCGAGTTCCTCGCCGTTCCGCGGGTCGGTATTGACCATGATAATGATGAGTTTTTTCGCCACTCTCGGCATCCTCCCTAAGCCGTGCGCACTGCGCGACCGGGCTCATTGATCTCCGCCAATGTCGCCAGTCAACAACTACATATTCCAAAATGTGAATGAATGCCATAGGGTGCGTTAGAAAAAATTACATGCGTGCAGAAGCGTGCCCGGCATACGCTAGGAAAGCGGCTTCATCAAATGGGTGATGTCGACCACGCCGACCATGATCGCGCCCAAAGCCGCCGCAATTTCGCCTTGCGCCGCCCGCAAGGCGGTGAGCGTTTCCGCCGTATTTTCCGGCACCTCATCGAATTCCATGATGAGGTCTTCGATCATCGCCGACTTGATGCCGGGATGGCCGAGAAAGCCGAGGCAATTGTCGCCCCATTGAAAGAGGACCGGCTCGTCGTGCTTGCCGACCGCCAGAATCCTGGCCCCGGCAGGCAGGACCGGGCGATCGCGCATATAGACCGCGACCGGGAAGGTTTGCGGCAAATGGCCGCTCAGCGCGGCCGGGACGACGCGCCGGGCTTCCTCCAGCACGAAACGCAGCGGTGCTTCCTCGGCGCCGCCGCCCGCTGCGGTGCTGAGGATGCAGGCGCCGAAACCGATGCCGATAACCGGTAATCCGCGATCAAGAAAGGCCTTCGTCAGGCGCAGTTCCGCGCCGAGGCTCGGGACAAGGCTACCGCTGACGACGCCCTTTGGGCCGGCGCC
>JBKQRS010000313.1:0-4468 GCA_052143915.1 Bradyrhizobium sp. | reverse complement strand
ATGAAGAACAGCGCCGCGAACGTTACGTAGTCCCAGAAATCGAGTCGGAATCCCATGGGCGATTTTCCGACGTTTTCAGAAGATCAGCGTCAGCTGCGTGCGCAGTTGCCAGTCCGCGCCATACAGCGGCTTTACGATGTTATAGTACGCCGACAGCGATAGATTGATCGGCAACTTGCCAACCTTGAACACTCGCCCGGCTCCGCCGCCCACCGGAACGGTCCACTTGGTGCCCGCCGCCTCCCAGTTCGCGGTGATGAGGGGAGAACTGGTCACGTACCAGCCTGAACCCAGATTGTAATTGACGAAGGGCTGCGTGAGAAAATTGTTGTAGCTGTTGCCGCCCGACCCTTTCGTTCCGCCGAACGACCAGACGTTGTTGGCGAGAACGCCGACGACCCAAGGGCCATTCATGTAGACCAGCACGGCGGTCGGTCCGCCGCCCCATACGTTCGAGCCCAGCGACGAACTGCTAATAGTCGGAACCTGGAGGACAGGCCCGACGCCCCAAAGCCAGCCGTTGGTCGGCTTCGCCGGCGACAGGAACGCCGAGAAAGTGGTCGGGGCGGTTCCAAACGGCACGCTCGGGGCGGGCGAAAGGTCAGGCGTCCAAACGAGCGGGAGGATGGTCCGGGTGATGATGTTCCAGTCCGGCGTCACGTGGAGAGGGATCACCGGCTGGATGTTAACGATCTCCTGCGTCCCATTGTGCGGGCCGAAACCAAAATTCGTATTGCTCTGGAACGGGAAGCTGTAGAGGTCACCGATCGGGTTCTGGATCTTTTTCGCGAGGTCTGTGTCGCTTTGACCCACAGTGTCATCGCTGGGCTGAGCGGCGCCGGGCGCCGCTTGCTGGGCGCGCGCCGACGCGCAAAGGAGCAGTCCGGCTAAAAACAACGCCGAAAGTTCAAGCGCCCTTCTCATCATCATCCCAATGTCTCCTTGTTTTGATCATCCCGCGCCTCGGCGCTTCTCCGTCCCCACTCAACCGCTAATAAATCCTCGCCATGAGCTGCCGGACGAATACCTCCAACCTCTCCTTCTTTTCCGCTTCGCTCAGTCCCTCAAGCCCGGCGACGATCGGGCAATAGGCGGTGACGATGTAGTTGACGATTTCGGCGTTCTCGACGCTGGGATAGCGCCCCCGCAGTTCGGCAATGATCGCTTGCACCTCGGAGTTCAGATCGCCGCCAGACAGCCTTTTGCCGACGGCTTCGATCTGCGCTTGCGTTTCTTCCAGCACGCCGGGTTGCGCGAGTTTTTGCGGCATGGGGCATTCGAGCGCCCAGGCGGGGGAGGCAAGGCCCGCGCTACCCGCCGCCGTGATCAGGACGCCTCGCGCCATCTGCCAACAAATTCCGACGACAAACTTTGCGTTCACTTTGGTCTCCTCCTGAACCTTCAACTCGCCACCCGGAACCGCTTCCCGCTTTGCCAGCCCACGCACGGATCAAAACTCCGGAGGCCGGACAGGAGGACCGAGGTCGGCCGGAGACGGAAGACCTGGCGCTTTCGGTGCGGGCTCGCCGGCGGGGGGCAGCAACTCGCCCCAGTCCGTTCGCGCGCGCATTTGGTCGCGCGTTGTGGGCGTCACGAATTCGCTATCTTTGCGGATTTGCCATCCGCCTCCTAGCCCGAAGTTTTCATTTTTTTGAATGATAAGGCACTGATCCAGAAACGCGTTTCCGTTTTTGGCCTTTTCGACTACTGGACACGCCCGGGGTCGATTTCGAGCAGCTTGAAGGCGGTCTCCTGGATTGCGGTCGGCTTGGTATGTAGCGTGAAGCTATGGCCCTTCTGAAGGCTTGTAGCGACAGTGTTGCGGGCGAGGGTGCCGAGATGGGCGATGAGGTCGGCGAAACCCATGACCGGCTGACCGTCACGATTGCGCTTGGTCGTTTTCTTGGCTTTCGCGGTTGGCGAGGGTTCGGTTTTGGCGACCGGTGACGGGCGTTCGGCACGGGCAGCCGTGATGTCGGTGTCGTGGAACAGGAGCGGCGCCAGATTTTGGCGCAGATGCCACTCGACGTGATAGGCCAGCATGCACAGGAAGACATGGGCGCGCACACGCTCCTCCGTCCAATGGCGGATCGGGCGGATCTCCAGATCGACCGTCTTCAGGCTCCTGAAGGCGCGTTCGACCCGAGCGAGGTCTTTATATGCCTGGACCGTTTCGGCGGCATCCATGACTGCCGCCGGCAGGCTGGTGCGCACGACATAGACGCCATCGAGCCTGGCTTCGCGCTCGATGCTGTCGGTCTTGCGCCGCCAGGTGAGATGCGCCTCGCCGATCTCGATCTCGAAGTGCTTGGCCATCTTGTGCTTGCCGACCATGGAGCCGACGGCGAGGCCGATCTCTGCGGCGCCACGCAGAGGATCGCGCCTGGCTCGGACTCGCGTCGCGATGCGGGTCAGATCCCGCTCGGTCGCCGCCAGCAGATCGGCGCGCTTGCGCGTCCGCTCGGCGGCCAGCAGCGGGTTGCGGCAGACAATCAGCCGCTCGCCGGGGAATTGCTCGGGCGCCTCGATCTCGGCCAGATTCCGCTCGTCGAATAGCGACAGCTGCAATGGTCCTTGCTCGCTCGCCAGTTCCTGAATGGCGCCGCTGCGCAAGCATGATATCCAATCGAACCCGACTGACTGTACGTCGTCCCGGATGCGGGCGCTGGTCAGCATGCCGCGATCCCCCACCAGCACGATCCGGTCGAGCGCAAAACGTCGTTTGAGCTTGGTAATCTGAGCCGCCAGGGTCGTGGGGTCGCCCGTGTTGCCGTCGAACACCTCGACCGCCACCGGCAGCCCCTCGCGCGTACAGAGCAACCCGTAAACGATCTGCGGCCGGTCCGGCCGGTGGTCTCGGCTATAGCCATTCTGCGCCAGCGGGCATTTGCGGCCCTCCAGGTAGGAGGAGCTGACATCGTAGAGCACCAGCGCGCCATCCTTGAGATGGCGTCGCGCCAGACCGCTCTCGATGCGCGGCTGCTGCCCCAGGAGCCAGTCGAGCGCCGCATAGACCTCGCGCTCCGCCACCGTGCCGAGCCCCAGAACCTCGCCCAAGCTGGTGCTCGCCGTCTCACCATTGACCGCGCGGACGAAACCCAACTTCGACCGCGGCGCCACCAGCCGATCGACGATGAGCCCGACCACCAGATCGCGATGGCGCCGCGACAGCTCGTCCTTCGCCGTGCTCAGCATCAGCCGGTCGAGCGCGATCTTGCGCACAATGCCAAGCGCCGCCGCGACATGCCCATGCGGAAGCGACCGCTCGATCGTGAGCCCGCCATCGCCGGCCGTCCCTACAGCGCCGGGGATCACCGCGCCGCCCTTCAGCAGGCCCTTCAGCCCGGCAATCAGCGATGCCGGCAGCTTGCTCAGATTGGCCAGCGTCCGCTTCTGCGATTTGCCCGCATCGTCGCGGTAGCTCTCGCGCAGAAGAATCGCCGGAGGTGAGTCCCGATTGGGCACGTTCTCGATGAACATCCCCGAATCGAATCACAACTTGAATCGCAGCGCAAGCCCTTACATGGACACAAACCAAAAGCCAAACCCGCCGCAAACCCAAAGAAACTCGGGCTTCTAAGTTCAGCTAAGTGAAAACTTCGGCCTAGCGCTCGGTAGATCGCCGTCGCGCCGAGCGAAACGTCGGAGCGCGCCACGGCGGCGTTTGCCTCCGCCCGCAAGAGGTTTTGCTCGGCCAAGAGCACGGTCGTGAAATCCGTCAGTCCGGACTGATAACGTTCCCGCGCCAGTTTGAGCGATTGTTCCGCCGTGGCGGAGCTTTGGCGCAGATATTCGGCCTGGGATTGCGAGAGAACAAAGGACGTAGTCGACCAACAATTGCTGCAGCGTCGCGTCCTGCAGGCGAACGTCGTTGGTGATCTGTCCGTAGTTCAGAATGTTCCACTGGAACGAAGGGCCGCCGGCCGCGACAAGTCCCTTAGCTGTGAAGAGTTGCGAAAGGTTGTGCCCGTTGGCGGTGCTCGCAGCGCCGCCGAACGTGCCGGAAATGCTGATCGCCGGATAGAGTTCGGCTTCGGCGATGCCGATTTGCTCGCTTTGCGCCAGAGCGGCGAGTTCCGCGGCGCGAATGTCCGGGCGCCGCCGAAGCAGACCCGCGGGAACGCGAACCGCGATCGTCGGGGGCGGCGCCGGAATTCCGCGCGTCTTTTCCAGCAAGCGGTTCAACGATTGGGGCGGTATGCCCAGCAATACGCAAAGCGCGTTGCGGCCCTGGTCCAATTGGATTTCCAACTGCGGAATCGTGGCCTCGGTTTCTTCAAGAATCTGGGTCGCCTGCGTGACATCGAGTTCGCTCGTTTGGCCTCCTTGAAACTTCGCTGTTGCGATCTTGAGCGATTCCCGTTGCGCCGCGATGTTTTCGCGGGAGATCGATATCAGCCGCTCGGTGGTCCGGATGCCGATATAGGTGGCCGCGACGTCGCCGATGAGCGTGACCAAGGCTTCGTCA
>JBKQRS010000312.1:0-11296 GCA_052143915.1 Bradyrhizobium sp. | reverse complement strand
CCGATCAACGACAGTTTCCTCGATTTCGATGTGCTCGGAACCGTCGACCCCGAGACCTATTCCGTGACCGGCGAGAGCCATTATGCGGAGATGGTGCGCGACACGCGGCGCAAGCGCCGCCAGGTTGACGGCACCAGCACCGACTGGATCGTCGTTCGCAATCGACTGTCGATGCTTGGATCGCGTAACAAGCAGCTGGTCGCCGATGGGCTCAATGAATTGTCGTTGCGGCTCGGCTTCCGCTCGATTGACGGCTTTGCCGAACGCGTCGTGTACCGCGAGTTCTTTCCGCGCGGCCTGACCGCGCTCGACGATCTCGACGAGGCCACGCTCGGTACCCGCCCGAACATGGGCCATGTGACGGCGCGCGAGGAAGTCACGAGCCTGCTGCGCCAGCTGAAATTACCGCTCGACGAGCGCGGACGTCGCCGCGCGGCCAACCGCGCCGAATGGTTCAGCCAGGTCGACAAGCCGCTGGAAATCCACGACATCCTCGGCGCCTGAGGCTTTGCGGTACGGTGCTACTGCCGGGATAACCCGTCTCTGAAGCGCATTCGCCCAGATGTTGGCAGTTCCCGGTCGAATGGACGAAGCGCCGGTAGCCCGTTCTTTACCAGGCCGTTGTTTTGCCGGGATTTTACCGAAGTTCTGAACCTGCCCTTGATATCTGGCGTCCAAGTGAGGACGGTCCGGAAATATCTTCGATCGCTGTTCTGCCCAATAACAGGGTGCACCGCACAATGATCAGGCGGCCAAGTCACAAAATTTGGTCTTCCTGTCACGTCGCTGTGACTTATATTAAGAGCACGTGGCCGCAGAGTCCCGGCATGGAAACTGGGTCAACTGGCGGTTATCCCGAGGACGAACATGAAACGTGGAATTGCCGTTCTGCTTTCGCTGTCTGCGCTGGTAGCCGTCGCTTATTTCACCGCGAGCAAGTGGGCGATCCGGCACGAAACGATGATGTTCACCGATGCGTCGCGCGGCAACCGCCCGGTAGCGATTGATGTAGCTGTGCGGCGCGACAAGGAATTGCAGGCCAATGCCGGCATGATCAAGTTGCCGGTGGCGATCCTCAATCACGGCAACACCGTCAAGTTCACCGAGTACTCCTTTCTGGCGAACCTCTTCGCCGCCCGCGGCTATTTGGTGGCCAGCATCCAGCATGATCTACCGACCGATGCGCCGATGGTAACCAACGTCGGCGAACTCTATGTCGGCCGTCTGCCGCAATACCATCGCGACGTTGCCAACATCCGCTTTGCCATCGAGGAACTGAAGAAAGTCCAGCCGAACGCGGACTACGACCAGCTGACCATGGTGGGACACTCCATGGGCGCCGACGTCTCGCTATACTTCGCCAAGATGTATCCCGAGCAAATCAAGAAGGTGGTGACGCTCGACAATCTGCGCGTGCCGTTCATGACCGACGGCAGGTTCAAGATTCTCTCGTTCCGCTCGAAGGACCCCGTCTTCAAACCCGACCCCGGCGTCATTCCCAACGACGAAATCTGTGAGAAGGCAGGGATCACGGTGGTCCGCACCACGTTCCAGCACAACGATATGCGCGATACCGGTCCGGACGAGGCAAAGGCATCGATCCAGGGGATGCTCGACAAATTCCTCGATGACGAAAGCCCGCTCAGGCCGGTGGACGTCAAGGCGCCGCCGGCGATGACCGATGCCGGGCCGGTTGCGCCTTACGCACCGGTGTCCCAGAACTGACGATTTCCCACGCCCCCGATCGAGCGGCCGCTCAAGTCTGACACGGGTCGCGCATTGACCCGCTTCGGATAACAGCCCACATATGGCTTGCAGCCAGCTTGCGAGCATTTATGTCCGGCGAACCGATCAAGCCGAAATCTGCTGACAAATTATCCGAAGGCGGCAAGGCCGGCTCATTGCCGGAGGCGAGGCCGTCCGCTTCGGAAGAGATTGCTGCCTTCGTCGCCAAGGCGAAAGCGATGTCGCCGCATGCGGCAGGCAGTAGGGGTAGGCTGGTATTTGCGCTCGACGCCACCATGAGCCGGCAGCCGACATGGGACATGGCCTGCGCGCTGCAGGCTGACATGTTTCGCGAAGCGGCAGCCCTGGGCAGTCTCGATATCCGCCTCGTCTACTATCGTGGCCTCAACGAATGCCGCGCCACGGGGTGGATTTCCGACAGCGCCCAACTGGCGAAGCTGATGGGCAAGATCGATTGCCGCGGCGGCAACACCCAGATCGGCAAGGTGCTGTCGGAGGCCCGGCGCGAGGCCGTCGCCTCCGGGGTGCGGGCGGTGGTGTTTGTCGGCGACGCGATGGAGGAGAGGGTTGACGAGCTCTGCGTCAAGGCCGGCGAACTCGGCCTGCTCAAGGTGCCGGTCTTCATGTTTCAGGAAGGACATGACGCCGTTGCCGAACAGGCATTCCGGGAAATCGCACGCCTCACGGGCGGCGCGTGGTGCCGGTTCGATCCGGGTGCGGCGGCGCAATTGCGCGAGCTGCTCCGTGCGGCCGCGGCCTACGCGGCCGGCGGGCGCGAGGCGCTGTTGAGGTTGTCGAAAACCGGAAGCGGTGCGGCCAAACTGCTCGGCCAGATGAAGTGATCTCGATTGATCGCCGCGGTCGGCGGCTTGAAGCGGGAAGCCCAACTCATCCCGCCACCGCGGCCTTCGCGACCGCATCCAGCGCGGCGGTGAGGTTGCCGATCGGGGCTTCCGTCCCGCCCAGCCCATGCCGCTTCGCAAGCCAGGCCGGGTCATTGTAGGAAAGCCAGGTATCACCGGAGCCGTCCTGCCAAACCAGCGCCTTCAGCGGCAGGTCGATCCCGATGGTCTGGACCGATTGCATCAGCGGTGTGCCGCCCTTGGCATTTCCGAAGACCAGGACTTCGGTCGGGTTCAGCGGCAGACCGACTGCCGATGCGCCGGCCGAGTGATCGATCCGGGCAAACACCGTCATGCCCTTTGCCGTTACCGCAGCCTCGAGCCTGTTCATGGTCTCTTGCGGCCCGTGGCTGCTCTTGATGGTCGTCAATCCCTGCGCCGCCATTTCCGCGCTCCATTGCTTTCCGGCTGCGGTATCGGACGGAAGGATAATGGCTTCGTGCCGGCGACGCCAACGAGCTTTTCGTGATCGCCGGTCGCCTGGGCGGACTTGACCGCGATGCTTTTTGCCGCTGATCGCCCTATATTGAAGCCATGCCCACCCTGATCGCCGGCGTCGTCGCCGTTATCGTCCTTTATTCGCTGCTGCAGATGTTCCGCGCAGCCAATCCGGTTGTGCTCGCCCGTGCGATCAAGATCAGCGGCGGCGTGGTGGCGCTCGCGGTCGCCGCTTTCACCGGCATCAGGGGCGAGCTCGCGGTCGCTATCCCGCTCGGTATCTTTGGTGCAGGGCTACTGGGCTGGTCGCCGTTCGGCGCGTCAGGTTTCAGCACGATCGGCGGCTTGTTCGGCGGCTCGAGCGGACAACGTTCGGCCGGACAGACGTCGCGCGTCCGCTCCCGGTATTTTGAGATGGTACTCGACCACGACAGCGGCGCTCTTTCGGGCCAGATCGTGGCCGGGCCGAATGCCGGCCACTCGCTTGAGGAATTCGACCTGCCGCAGCTGATCGAGATGATCCCTGGCCTGGACGCCGAAAGCGTGCCGTTACTTGAAAGCTATCTGGACCGCAGGTTTCCCGCCTGGCGTCAGAACGCGCAGGGTGACACGGCAAGGGGGCAGGGCCGACCGGCGGCGAGCGGCAAAATGACGGACGAGGAGGCCTATCAGATCCTTGGCCTGCAGCCGGGGGCGGGGCGCGATGAGATCGGACGGGCGCACCGTGCGCTCATGAAGAAACTGCATCCCGACCAAGGGGGGTCGACGTACCTCGCCGCCCGTGTAAACGAGGCCAAGGAGGTTTTGCTTCGTACGCATCACAATTAACTCCGGCACGCCATCAACGCGAAGAATTGCGAGCCGCTTCTGCTTCCTTTTCCGGTTGACGCCCCGTCGTTGCCCGCCGTTGTCCGGCGTGGTCGATCATTCATCCCGGCAGGTTTAACTGCAAAATCTTGACGAGAGGTTTGCAAAGACCCGGTTTTTTCCGGGCGCCGACATGACGGCTAGAGCGAGATGACTTTTCGTTGAATCGTCATCTCGCTCTATCTTTTTGTTTGAGCATGATCTTTTCGGAAAACCGGTGCCCGCTTTTCCGGATCATGCTCTGCCGTCTTCGAGCGAAGTGGATGCCGGTTCGCGTTAGGAACACGCGTCAAACAGGAATCTGGAGCGTCGGTTCTGATCCAGTCAAAACCGACCATGCGCGAGGTCGATCAGTTCCGAACGGTGATGCAGGAAATGTCGTTGTGCTTCAGCGTCCGGCATACCGCTTCGGCCTGATCGTGGTCGAGGCCGGCAAAGCGGGCCCGGAACAGCTTTTTGTCGCCTTTGGCGACGACCGGTTCGGTAAAGGGATCAGCCTTGTTGAGCAGGCCGTGGGCTTGGCTGCGCGCGGCATCGATGCGCTGGCGAGCTTCGCTCTCGGTCTCGAGCGCGCCGACCTGAATAATCCATCCCGTGTGGGTTACCTCAGGCTTGTTGGCGCCGTTTTGCTGAACGGCCTGCGGCTGCGATTGGAGGCGCGGGGAGGGATCGGCGTAGGCCATCGCCTGCGAGGTGGAGGGGGACGGCAGGCTCGATGCCGGCAACACGCCGAGCACACCGTTTCCGGTGCCATGGTTCGCCGGCTGTGGCGGCAGGTCGGCCCTGGTCGTGTCGGCCCTGGTCGCGTCGGTCTTGGCGGCTTCGGTCTTGGCCGCTTCGGTCCTACCGGTATCGGTCTTTGCAATTTCAGCCTTGGCGACAACTGCGCTGGATGTCTCCGGCACGTCCGCCCGGGCCGGTATTGCGCTGGTGATGGGGGTGGCTGGCTGCGCGGAGCCCGCCGAGGCCAGTTTGACCTGTCCCGCCTTGATCTGGACCGTCTTCACCTTGACCGGCTTCATCGGTTCGGACGAACCGGGGATCGCCGCGATCGGCTGGGTTTGAATCACGCCACTGGTAAGCGGTGCGGGCTCGGTCTTGGTTTCGGTCTTGGCATCGAACTTGGAATCGAACTTGGACTGGGTCACAGCCGCGGTCGCAGTTGAGGCCACGGTTCGCGACGCCGGAGCGGCTGATCGCGAGGTCGACGGGGCAGGCGGCTCAGCCGAAACCGGCGCGACCTGCACGGCGCCCTGGACCTGAACCATCGGCGCGGGCTGGGTTGCGGCCTCGGCTTCCGCCACTTCGGTATTGGCATCGGCAGGATTGCGTTCGGTGATCGCGGCAACGGTACGCTTGGTCGAAGCCTTCTCGAGATTTTCTGCAAGCAGGTTGCGCATGATGGCGTCGCGCGAGCCGCCGCTGCGGCCGCCCATGACCACGCCCACCAGATGGCGGTTGCCCCTGCGCATCGACGTCACGAGATTGAAGCCGGAGGCGCGGGTGTAGCCGGTCTTGATTCCGTCAACGCCCTCGACGGTGCCGAGCAGGTGATTGTGGTTGGAGATCGAATGGCCGCGAAAGGTGAACGCCATCGTCGAGAAGTAGCGATAATAGCGGGGAAAGCGGTCCTGGATGGCGCGGCCCAGCGTCGATTGATCGCGCGCTGTCGTCACCTGGTCGTCGTCAGGCAGGCCGGACGCATTGCGATAGACTGTCTTGGTCATCCCAAGCGTACGCGCCTTGTGGGTCATCAGCTTGGCGAAATCGTCTTCATCGCCGGCAATGGCTTCGGCGATCACGACAGCGGCGTCGTTGGCCGAGCGTGTGACCAATCCCTTGATGGCGTCTTCGACGTGAATGGTCTGGCCGGGGTGTAATCCGAGTTTGGTAGGCGCCTGATCGGAGGCGTGCTCGGACACCTGCATTTCCGTGTCGAGCTTCATCTTGCCGGCATCGAGGCGCTCGAACAGCAGATAAAGCGTCATGATCTTGGTGAGCGAGGCGGGATGGCGGCTCGCGTCGGGATTGTTCGAGGAAAGCGTCGCGCCGGAGTTGGCGTCTACGATGATGGAGGAGAACGCCGGGCTGTAGCTTTCTTGCGTCTCGCGGTGGTGCACAAAGTGCACGTAGTGATGCCTGGAACGGCGCGCCTCGGCGTTGTCGGTGGTGAAAGTGACCGCGGTGGTGACCGCGACGAAACCGACGAAGCAAGCCCGCAACGCATGCGAGGAAGCCAAGGTTGTGCGAAGCATGAACTTCCCCGTCCCAATTTCTGCCTTGATCACCGGTTCGTGAGGCCAAATTATGCCCAACGGCCGGCGACGTTCCCTGTTCAGATACCGACCCTGAGCGCCTATCCCGCCCGGCCGACCGACCAGTCCGCCATTCTAGCTAAGACGCTGTACACAAACAGATTTCGGATACCTGCCCGAAACGGGACAAGCCCAGGAATCAGGTTAGGTGGCCGGGGTTTCCAAAAGATTAAGAAAGGCTTGCGTGAAGCTCCGGTATTCGATGGAAATACCAGGGAGTTTTGTGCGACGCACCAAATTTCTTGACTTTTTTGTGCGCTGCACTATACAAGGAGTCGTCAGGGGGCCGGGAACTCCCGGCAGGTCAATAGACATCAGTCTGGGAAAGGAACTCCATCATGGTCAAGGTTGAAGACATTCAGCAGTATGGAAAAGAGCAGCTCGAGACGGCCGTTGCTTCGGCGACGAGCCTTCAGAACGGCTTCCAAGCCATCGCTAGCGCCTATGGCGACTACACCAAGAAGTCCTTCGAGGACACCAAATCGTTCGTGGAGAAGCTGTCCGGCGTGAAGTCGCTCGACAAGGCGCTCGAAGTGCAGACGGAATTCGCCAAATCCGCCTACGAGACTTTCGTGGCTGAGTCGCAGAAGATTGCAGGCCTTTACGGCGATCTCGCCAAGCAGACCTTCAAGCCGCTGGAAGGCATTGTTTCGAAGTTTACGCCGGCTGCTCACTAACCGCAGCTCGGTTCGTTCCGAAAAGCCCGGCCGTCGAGCCGGGCTTTTTATTGCCTTATTGCCCCGGAACGGCCGGACCTCAATCCGCAGGCTCGTCGCGAATATGAATTTCACGATGGCACCGGAGCGTTCGCGGCCGATTGCAGCTGGCGCGACATCCTCTCGCTTTGTCAAACCCGCCAGGATTGATTAACCTTTGGCATCGCCGATCCGGGAATCGGGCCTGTCGCAAGTCGCGTCTCATCAACATCTGCGCGCTTGCAGCCAACCGAAGGTAGACCCATATTCTGCTATCGATCCAGCTGATGGGTCGTGCCGGCCGGGAAGCGGCGATCTGGAAGGGTGTCCGGGGTTGTTCGATGCCTCCCTAGTGAGAAAATCGTCCGGTCGCTGACCAGCTCCCATGGGGACTTCGAACGCCTGTGCCATGTTGCAATTGATAACCAGACCTGATCCGTCCGTGCCGTCTGTCGGCGTATCTGCTCCCCGAATGGGCAATGATGAGAACCGCGTTGGCGGAGCCGGCGGTCCCGCCACATCCGTTATCGCCAAGGTCAAACCGAAGACAAAGCGGCCAAATCTCTATCGTGTCCTGATACTGAACGACGACTACACGCCGATGGAATTCGTCGTTCACGTCCTGGAGAAATTCTTCAACAAGGATGTCGAAGCCGCGACCAAGATCATGCTGCACGTCCATCATCACGGGATCGGGGAATGCGGCATATTCACCTATGAAATTGCCGAGACCAAGGTGACGCAGGTGATGGATTTTGCGCGCAAGCACCAGCATCCCCTGCAATGCGTGATGGAAAAGAAGTGACGTTGCGCGTGATCCGCCAAAAATCGGAACGGGTTTTGCATCCGCAGCGTTAGGTGAGCGTGGGTGAATGTCGGTGAACCCCGGACAAACACGGGTAACCCCAAGAATCACGTGAGCGTGCGGGGACAACCCAGCCTGTCGCGGGAACCGGTCTTTCGCCATGATCGGATGTAACTATATATATGACAAAGGTTGTTGTTGCCTGACCGGGCGCCGACGATCATGATGGCGGGGGCCACAGAGGACGCGAATGCCGACTTTTTCCCAAAGCCTAGAACAATCCCTGCATCGTGCACTGGCGATTGCAAACGAGCGTCATCATCAATATGCGACGCTCGAACATCTTCTGCTGTCGCTGATCGATGACTCGGACGCGGCAGCCGTCATGCGCGCCTGCAGCGTCGATCTCGACAAGCTGCGCACCAGTCTCGTCAACTATCTCGAGACCGAGTTCGAAAATCTGGTGACCGACGGCGCCGACGACGCCAAGCCGACTGCCGGTTTCCAGCGCGTGATCCAGCGCGCGGTGATTCACGTCCAGTCCTCGGGGCGTGAGGAGGTAACCGGCGCCAATGTGCTGATCGCGATCTTTGCCGAGCGCGAGAGCCACGCTGCGTATTTCCTGCAGGAGCAGGACATGACCCGCTACGACGCGGTCAATTACATCAGTCACGGCATCGCCAAGCGGCCCGGGGTATCGGAAGCACGTCCTGTCCGCGGCGTCGACGAAGAGACCGAGACCAAAGGCAACGAGGATTCCAAGAAGAAAGGCGAAGCGCTCGATACTTACTGCGTCAACCTCAACAAGAAGGCGCGCGACGGCAAGATCGATCCGGTGATCGGAAGGAATTCCGAGATTAACCGCGCCATCCAGGTGCTCTGTCGCCGGCAGAAGAACAATCCGCTGTTCGTCGGCGAAGCCGGCGTCGGAAAGACCGCGATCGCGGAAGGGCTCGCCAAGCGCATTGTCGACAGCGAAGTACCGGAAGTATTGGCGGCCGCTACCGTGTTCTCGCTGGATATGGGTACGCTGCTGGCCGGCACGCGCTACCGCGGCGACTTCGAGGAGCGGCTGAAGCAGGTGCTCAAGGAACTCGAAGCGCACCCGAACGCCATCCTGTTCATCGATGAGATCCACACCGTGATCGGCGCCGGCGCGACTTCCGGCGGCGCGATGGATGCTTCCAACCTGCTCAAGCCGGCATTGGCATCGGGCACCATCCGTTGCATGGGCTCGACCACCTACAAGGAATATCGCCAGCACTTCGAGAAGGATCGCGCGCTGGTTCGCCGGTTCCAGAAGATCGATATCAACGAGCCGACGGTTGAAGACGCGATTGCGATACTCAAGGGCCTGAAACCGTATTTCGAGGACTACCACCGGCTGAAATACACGAACGAGGCCATCGAGGCCGCGGTGCAATTGTCGTCGCGCTACATCCACGACCGCAAGTTGCCGGACAAGGCGATCGACGTGATCGATGAGTCCGGCGCGGCACAGATGCTGGTCGCGGAGAACAAGCGCAAGAAAACCATCGGCATCAAGGAGATCGAGACCACGATCGCGACCATGGCGCGGATTCCGCCCAAGAGCGTGTCGAAGGACGATGCCGAGGTCTTGAAGCACCTCGAACAGACGTTGAAGCGCGTGGTGTTTGGCCAGGACAAGGCGATCGAAGCTCTCTCGGCCTCGATCAAGCTGGCGCGGGCCGGCCTGCGCGAGCCGGAAAAGCCGATCGGCTGTTATCTGTTTTCCGGCCCGACCGGTGTCGGCAAGACCGAGGTGGCAAAGCAGCTTGCGGCCTCCCTCGGCGTCCATCTCATCCGCTTCGACATGTCGGAATATATGGAGCGTCACACCGTCTCGCGGCTGATCGGCGCGCCGCCCGGCTATGTCGGCTTCGACCAGGGAGGTCTCCTGACCGACGGCGTCGATCAGCATCCGCATTGCGTGCTGCTGCTCGATGAAATCGAGAAGGCGCATCCCGACCTCTTCAACGTGCTCCTGCAGATCATGGATCACGGCAAGCTCACCGACCACAACGGCAAGCAGGTCGATTTCCGCAACGTCATCCTGATCATGACGACGAATGCTGGCGCGTCCGATCTTGCCAAGGCGGCCTACGGCTTCACCCGCAACAAGCGCGAGGGCGACGACGTGGAGGCAATCAATCGCCTGTTCGCGCCGGAGTTCCGCAACCGGCTCGATTCGATCATCACCTTCAACCACCTGACGCCGGAAATCATCGCGATGGTGGTCGAGAAGTTCGTGCTGCAACTCGAAGCCCAGCTCGACGAGCGCGATGTCACCATCGAGCTGTCCGAGGAAGCCGCCAAATGGCTGATCGGGCGCGGCTACGACGAGCAGATGGGCGCGCGGCCGATGGCTCGCGTGATCCAGGAGCACATCAAGAAGCCGCTTGCGGATGAAGTATTGTTCGGCAAGCTCAAGGACGGCGGCCACGTGAAGGTGATCGTCGTCAAGACCGAGGCGACCGAGGGTCAGCCTGCCGAGGACAAGCTAGCATTCGAGTTCCTCGACGGCCCGGTGACCCCGAAGCCGGAGAAGATCCCGCCGGTCGGGCCAAAGGCCAAGCGGCGCCCTCCAAACAACGGACCGCGTCGGCCCAAGCCGCCCGGCGGCCCGCGTGGCGACGGCGGCGGCTCGCCCCCGAGCCGCGGCTCGGTGCCGAAGATACCCCTGGAGCGCGTATAGGGGCTCGGACTCGTAGGGTGCGCAAAGCGAAGCGTGCGCACCTTGAGGCCTGTGTTGATGATGTGAGGTCGCCGGTGCGCACGGCGGATCGAGCGCCGTGCCAAGATCGCAGGCCTTGACCGCCTTTGCGCACCCTACGCAAATCCAAAAACCGGCGCTCTTAGCGCCGGTTTTTTGCAAGCGGCGGGCTGAAATAGAAATCGTCGCCCGGCAGCGAACCGTACACGAACGGCTCCTGCTTATGGGCGGTCGCAGCGAGCACGTCGTCACGGACCAGGCGGAACAGTTTGTTGATCTCGACACCGGGCGTGGCGATGCGCTTGACGATGGCTGAGACGAACGGGCTGTTTGCGCCGTCACCGTCGAGGGCGACCTCTCCGTGCTTCGCGGCGTAGGCGACGAGCGTGCCGCCTTCGGGCTCGATGCGGGCAAGCCCACGCCCGATCGAGCGCGTCGCCACCGTGCGGCGCATCCGCCCGAAGGGATTCTCCCTACACGCATCAAGCAGGATGATGCGCAGCTTGCGCGCCCCCTCGACTGTCGCCAGCAACTGATCGAGCGGCAGTGCCTCGAACTGGAGATCGCGGTCGGTCTCGAGCCGGGCATCGACCGGAATGAGATAGTTGGTGCCGTTCATCTCGATGCCGTGGCCGGCGTAGTAGACCAGCGCCCAGTCGGCTTTCTCGGCGAGCCGCGAGAAGCCGCGCAATGCCTCAACCATTTTCTCCCGCGAGAGATCGCTTTCCAATTCGACGATCTCGAAGCCGACGCTGCGGAGTGCTGTTGCGATTGCGTCGGCATCGCGGGTGGCA
>JBKQRS010000311.1:0-4930 GCA_052143915.1 Bradyrhizobium sp. | reverse complement strand
GTCGATCATCTTCGCCACGTCGGACGGATAGGGCGAGGAGCGCGAATAGCGCGGATAGGTGGTGAAGCCGATCTGGTTGTTGACGATGAAGTGCAGCGACCCACCGGTGCGGTAGCCCTTCAGGTCGGACAGCCCGAAACATTCCGCCACCACGCCCTGCCCGGCGAAGGCCGCGTCGCCGTGCATCAGGAGCGGCAGCACCGAAATGCGCATATCCGGCGGATCGCCGTGCTGGTCCTGCTTGGCGCGCACCTTGCCGAGCACCACCGGATCGACGATTTCCAGATGCGACGGATTGGCGGTCAGCGACAGATGGATCTTGTTGTTGTCGAACTCGCGGTCCGACGATGCGCCCAGATGATATTTGACGTCGCCGGAGCCCTCGACTGCGTCGGGATTGACCGAGCCGCCCTTGAACTCGTGAAACAGCGCGCGATGCGGCTTGCCCATCACTTGGGTCAGCACGTTGAGCCGTCCGCGATGCGGCATGCCGACGACGATTTCCTTCACGCCGAGATTGCCGCCGCGCTTGATGATCTGTTCCAGCGCCGGAATCAGCGATTCGGCGCCGTCGAGGCCGAAGCGCTTGGTGCCGGTGAATTTGACATCGCAGAATTTCTCGAAGCCCTCGGCTTCGACCAGCTTGTTGAGGATCGCGCGCCGTCCCTCGCGGGTGAAGCTGATCTCCTTGTCCGGCCCCTCGATGCGCTCCTGGATCCAGGCTTTCTGCGCGGCGTTGGTGATGTGCATGAACTCGACGCCGAGGGTCTGGCAGTAGGTGCGCTCGCAGATCGCGACGATCTCGCGAAGCGAGCCGTATTCGAGGCCGAGCACATGGTCGAGAAAGATTTTCCGGTCGAAATCGGCTTCCGTAAAACCGTAAGAGCGCGGATCGAGTTCTTCGCGGTCGCGCGGCGCCTCGATGCCGAGCGGGTCGAGCTTGGCGTGAAAATGGCCGCGCATGCGGTAGGCCCGGATCAGCATCAGCGCGCGCACCGAATCGCGTGTGGCCTGATGGATATCGGCCGCCGTCAGCTCAGTGCCCCTGGCCTGCGCCTTGGCCGCAAGCTTGGTGCCGACCGACTTTTCAACCTCGAGCCAGTTGCCATCGAGCGCGGAAGTCAGTTCGTCGCGCGGCGTCGGCGGCCAATTGTCCCGGCCCCAGGACGGTCCTTCGGCGCTTTTGCGGACGTCGGCCGGCGTGTCTTTCAGGCTCTTGAAGAACTCCTGCCATTCGGCGTCGACCGAGGAGGGATCGTTCTCGTAACGGGCGTAGATTTCATCGATGTAGGTGGCGTTTGTGCCCTGCAAAAACGAGGAAAGGGCAAAAGCAGCGTTCGCGTCCTGGCGAGACATGGTGGCGTCCTGGTGATTTTCGGTTCGCGCATGGAAAACGGCGCGGCGGCTGATCCGGCAACGGACCAGCAGGGTAAAGAACCTTTACCCTATTTAAGGCGAATATTCGCGCCGAAAAGAACCAAGGACTGAATTAAGACTTCAACTTTTCGACAAGGGTCTTTCCGAGCCTTGCCGGCGACGGAGACACGGTAATTCCGGCCGATTCCATCGCCGCGGTCTTGGAACCAGCGTCGCCCTTGCCGCCCGAAATGATCGCGCCGGCATGGCCCATGCGGCGTCCGGGAGGCGCCGTTACGCCGGCGATGAAGCCGACCATGGGCTTCCTGCGGCCGCGCTTGGCCTCATCTTTCAGGAATTGGGCGGCGTCTTCCTCGGCCGATCCACCGATTTCCCCGATCATGACGATCGAGGTCGTCTTTGGGTCGGCCAGAAACATCTCCAGCACGGCGATGAATTCGGTGCCCTTGACCGGGTCGCCACCGATGCCGACCGCGGTGGTCTGGCCGAGGCCCTCCTGGGAGGTCTGGAACACGGCTTCATAGGTCAGCGTGCCCGAGCGCGACACGATGCCGACATTGCCGGGCTTGAAGATGTTCGCCGGCATGATGCCGATCTTGCATTCGCCCGCGGTCATGACGCCCGGGCAATTCGGCCCGATCAGGCGTGATTTCGATCCCGAGAGCGAACGTTTCACCCGCACCATGTCAAGCACCGGAATGCCTTCGGTGATGCAGACGATCAATGGGACTTCGGCATCGATCGCCTCGCAGATCGCATCCGCAGCACCCGGCGGCGGCACGTAGATCACCGATGCATCGGCGCCGGTCTTCTCGCGCGCTTCTGCCACCGTGTCGAACACCGGCAGGCCGAGATGCGTCGAGCCGCCTTTGCCCGGCGAGGTGCCGCCGACCATCTTGGTGCCGTAAGCGATCGCGGCTTCCGAATGGAACGTGCCGTTCTTGCCGGTGAAACCCTGGCAGATGACCTTGGTGTTCTTGTCGATCAGAATGGACATGGTTGAGATTGCTTTCGCGAGACGATCGGTAAGGGATCAGTGAATCCGCCGGTAGACGCCGGTGAGCACGTCGGCCCACCCTTCCGCGTCAGGCGAGAACTGGATTTTCATGGAGTAGCTGTTGTCGTCGATGACTTCGTAGACGTGGCGTGCATTGCCGCGCAGCGAGCCGCGCACCAGGATCAGCGATTGGCCGGTCCAGCCGCCGGAGGCCGGCGACGGTGGATAGTAGCCGAGCGAATCGTGCCAGAATAATTTGTAGAGCCGGTCTTCGCGGTCATAGGTGAACACGCCATGGGTGGCGAAGGTTTCCTTGCCGTCGCGGGTCTGGCGCGTATCCTGAATGAGATAAAAGCCGTTGAGGTCGATGCGGGCTGTGACATGCGAGGTGGCGGGCCCGCCCTCGGTCCAGCGCGAGGGAAACACCGTCTCATCGCCGGCCCACTCGCCCGCGAACGCCGCGAGCTTGCGATGCTCCTCCAGTGGCGTCGGTGCAGCGAGATGGTCTCCGGGCATCGGCTTACCCTCCCTTGACGGCCTTGACGATCTTCTGCGCGGCGTCGTCGAGATCATCCGCCGACAGCACGTTGAGGCCGCTTTCCCGGATGATCTTCTTGCCGGCCTCGACATTGGTGCCTTCCAACCGCACCACCAGCGGCACTTTGAGACCGACTTCCTTCACCGCGGCCACCACGCCCTCGGCGATGATGTCGCATTTCATGATGCCGCCGAAGATATTGACCAGGATGCCCTTCACGTTGGGATCGGCGGTGATGATCTTGAAAGCGGCTGCGACCTTTTCCTTGCTGGCGCCGCCGCCGACATCGAGGAAGTTCGCCGGCTCCATGCCGTAGAGCTTGATGATGTCCATGGTCGCCATCGCGAGGCCGGCGCCGTTGACCATGCAGCCGATGGTGCCGTCGAGCGCGACGTAGTTGAGATCGTATTTCGAGGCTTCGATCTCCTTGGCGTCCTCCTCGGTCTCGTCGCGCAATGCCACCACGTCCGGGTGACGAAACATTGCGTTGTCGTCGAACGATACCTTGGCATCGAGCACCCGCAGCTGGCCCTGCTTGGTGACGACCAGCGGATTGATCTCCAGCATCGCCATGTCCTTGGCGGTAAAGGCCGTATACAGCTGGGTCACCAGTTTTTCCGCCTGCTTGGCGAGATCGCCGGACAGGTTCAGGGCTTTCGCGACGGTACGGCCGTGATGGCCCATGATGCCGGTCGCCGGGTCGACCGAGAAACTGACGATCTTCTCCGGATTGTTGTGCGCGACGTCCTCGATGTTGACGCCGCCCTCGGTGGAGACCACGAACGACACCTCGGAGGTTTCCCGGTTGACCAGGATCGAGAGATAAAACTCCTTGTCGATGTCGGAGCCTTCCTCGATGTAGAGCCGGTTGACCTGCTTGCCATGTGGCCCGGTCTGCACCGTGACCAACGTCGCCCCCAACATCTGCTTGGCGAATTCATTGACCTCGGCGACCGATTTGGCGATGCGGACGCCGCCCTTGTCGCCGGCCGAGGCCTCCTTGAACTTGCCCTTGCCGCGGCCGCCGGCGTGAATCTGGCTTTTCACGACCCAGACCGGGCCGGGAAGCGTCTTCGCGGCCGCGTCGGAATCGGAAGCCCGCAGCACCGGCACGCCCTTCGAGATCGCCACCCCGAATTCGTGCAGCAGTGCCTTGGCCTGGTATTCATGGATGTTCATCTGGACGCTCCCCGAACCCTCTTGCGCAGAATTAGCAAACGAACCGCGCTTTGGCGCTGGTATACCACATGCCACGATAAGTGCAAATTCAAAATCCCTTGGAATTCCATTGCCTTAGTGGCACCCCGATTCTGGGTTCGCCGCGGACGGCAGCGAACCCAGATATTGACTGAGGATCGATCGGCTCGACCCATCAGCCGATCGTCTCGACGCGATCAGCGGCCGAGCAGGTCGGGCGCGATCTTCTTGCAGGCGTCGACCAGACCCTGCACAGCGCCGACCGACTTGTCGAAGGCTTCGCGGTCCTTGCCGGCGAGCTCGATCTCGACAATGCGCTCGACGCCCTTCGACCCGATCACGACGGGCACGCCGACATACATGTCCCTCACGCCGTATTCGCCGTTGAGGTAGGCGGCGCAGGGCAGCACGCGCTTCTTGTCCTTGAGATAGCTCTCGGCCATCGCGATGGCGGAAGCCGCCGGCGCATAGAACGCCGAGCCGGTCTTCAGGAGGTTGACGATCTCGGCGCCGCCATTGCGGGTCCGATCGACGATCTCGTCGATCCGCGCCTGCGAGGTCCAGCCCATCTTGACCAGATCGGGCAGCGGAATGCCTGCCACCGTGGAATAGCGCACCAGCGGCACCATGCTGTCGCCATGGCCGCCGAGCACGAAGGCCGTGACGTCCTCGACCGAGACGTTGAATTCGTCGGCGAGGAAGTAGCGGAAGCGCGCGGAATCGAGCACGCCCGCCATGCCGACGACCATCTGCTTCGGCAGCCCGCAGCACTTCTGCAGCGCCCAGACCATGGCGTCGAGCGGATTGGTGATGCAGATGAT
>JBKQRS010000310.1:0-33588 GCA_052143915.1 Bradyrhizobium sp. | reverse complement strand
CCGCGCGACGCGCGCTACAAACAGCGCCGTAGCTAGCGCGGCTTGCCTGGAAGGCCCCGCGGCCCGTTACTCCATCTGCGGGCGCATCGAGCGCCCGGCATTCCCTGCGCCCTCTATTTTCGAGCGGCGAAAGATTTCATGCATCGCCCGGGCGTTTCGCGCCGCGGGGAGGCCGATGCACGTCAGCGATCTTGTTTCGGCTTATCAATCGTCTTGGCCCATCCTTCGAGACGCGGCCTGCCGGCCGCTCCTCAGGATGAGGTCACAATACTTAGCGCGAGCTCAGACCCTCATGGTGAGGAGGCGCATCGCGCCGTCTCGAACCATGAGGCCTCCGGCGGGCAATGACGGCTTTTCGAAAACTGAATCGGGTGATGTGCGAGGTATGACGATCGTGCGAGAGCCAAAAACCGCGGTCTTACCCCAGCAGTACCGCGTCCGCGCCGTTCACGGCCTCCGCGCTGTCCATCACGGTGCGCTCCAGCGAGGGCGCCTGCACCGAAACGTTTTCGGCAAAATACCGCGCCAGCGTGACATAGCGTTGCGGATCACCTTCTCCCAGGCTGCGCGCGGCGAGCGCTTCGCCGGCCAGCATGCATCCGCCGAGCGTCGATCCGAACAGTTTCAGATAGGGCGTCGCGCCCGCCAGCGCCTCGTTCGGCGCCGAGGAGACGCGCTCCAGCAGCCAGCGGCTGGTGCGATCGAGCGAGGCCAGCGCGTCGCGCAGTTTTGCCCCCGTGGTGCCGAACGCCGGATCGTTCGAGGCCTCGACCTGGCCGACGATGCCTTTGAGTTCGTCGAGCAGGGCCCAGACCTGCTCGCCGCCATTGGCCGCGAGCTTGCGCGTCACGAGGTCAATCGACTGGATGCCGTTGGTGCCTTCATAGATCGGGGTGATGCGTGCGTCGCGGTAATGCTGTGCGGCGCCGGTTTCCTCAATAAAACCCATGCCGCCGTGGATCTGCACGCCGAGCGAGGTCACCTCGTTGCCGATGTCGGTGGAGAAGGCTTTTGCGATCGGCGTCAGCAGCGCGCCGCGCGCCGCGGCAGCATCGCGCGTCTTGGCGTCAGTGGCGCGCACGGAAATATCGAGCGCCACCGCGGTGGCATAGCAGATCGTGCGGGCTGCTGCGGTGAGCGCGCGCATCTGCATCAGCATCCGCTTGACGTCGGGATGCACGATGATGGGGTCCGAGCCATTGCCGGCCTTGCCGACGGCGCGGCCCTGGCGGCGCTCCTGCGCAAACGCCAGCGCCTGCTGGTAGGCGCGGTCGGCGATGCCGACGCCTTCGAGGCCGACGCCGAGCCGGGCCTGGTTCATCATCGTGAACATGCAGTGCATGCCGCGGTTTTCCTCGCCGACGAGGTAACCGATCGCACCGCCGTGATCGCCCATCGTCATGGTGCAGGTCGGCGCGGCGTGCATGCCGAGCTTGTGCTCGATGCCGCTGACATAGATGTCGTTGCGGGCACCCAGCGAGCCGTCGGCGTTGACCATGAATTTCGGGATCAGGAACAGCGAAATGCCCTTGGTGCCGGCGGGCGCATCGGGCAATCGCGCGAGCACGAAATGCACGATGTTATCGCTCATGTCGTGATCGCCATAGGTGATGAAGATTTTTGTCCCTTTGATGCGATATGTGCCGTCGGCGGCGCGCTCGGCGCGGGTGCGCAGTGCGCCGACGTCGGATCCGGCCTGCGGCTCGGTGAGCTGCATGGTGCCGGGCCACTGGCCCGACACCAGCTTTTCGAGATAGATTTTCTTCAGCTCGTCGCTGCCATGCGCGTCGAGCGCCTCGATCGCGCTCAGCGTGAGCAGCGGGCAGAGGCCGAAGGCGATATTCGATGCGCTCCAGATTTCGGTGCAGACCGCGTTGATCGCAAGCGGCAGGCCCTGGCCGCCGAAGGCTTCCGGTCCGGACACCGCATTCCACCCGGCTTCGGTCCAGCGCTTGTACGCATCGGGCCAACCGGGGGCGGTGGTGACGTTGCTGCCGTCGAGCTTGATGCCGTGTTCGTCGCCGACGCGATTGAGCGGCGCCAGCACGTCGGAGGCAAATCGCCCGGCTTCCTCCAGCACGGCGGCGGCGATATCGTGATCGAAATCGCCGTAATGGCCGGCCTTCACGGCGGCCTCAAGGCCGGCGCCATGGTTGAGGGCCAGCAGCATGTCATTGATCGGCGCGCGATAGGTCATGACCAAGGTCTCGCTTTGGGGTCTCGCTTGGGCTTTCGAGGGCCTTGCCGTCTTCCCACGAAACCGCTCGTCCCTCAACTCCCCGATGGGTGGATTTGGGCCGTCATGGGGCCGGCAGGCGCTGTATTCCCGCTCCCGGAAGCCAGATTCATTGAAGGAAAATGTCCCCGCCACCGCGCGAGCAAAACCTCATTCAGATTCGACCGGAATTGCGCTTCTACCCTGTTGAAATGGCTCAACTCCCTCTATAGACCGGCGTGGCCGAAAGGGAATCCGCAGGCAGGCTCGTCCTGCTGCGTTCCGGTTGTTGGGGCGTCGCCAAGTGGTAAGGCAGTGGATTTTGATTCCACCATACGGAGGTTCGAATCCTCCCGCCCCAGCCATATTTTACCCAATGAAATCAGTTACTTCTTGAATCTTCCGGATTTTTATTCTGACGGCGCCGCGAGTGGCCAAGGTCGAAGAAGGGAAGATTGGATTCGACGAAATGAACAACGCCGGCTCGCCGGAGAGCGCGCAACAGGTCCGCAGTTGTCTTTCTGTATTTTTTCACGTCAGCGTCCTCAACATCAAGACGATTTCCATTCAATCCACGTCGAACTTGACGCCCTGGGCGAGCGGCAGCGCGCGGCCATAATTGATCGTGTTGGTGGCGCGGCGCATATAGGCCTTCCACGCATCTGATCCGGATTCGCGCCCGCCGCCGGTTTCCTTCTCGCCGCCGAATGCGCCGCCGATTTCGGCGCCCGAAGGACCGATGTTCACATTGGCGATCCCGCAATCGGAGCCGCGCGCCGACAGGAAGGCTTCGGCCTCGCGCAGATCGTTGGTGAAGATCGAAGACGACAGGCCCTGCGGAACGGCATTGTGCAATTCGATCACGGCATCGAAGTCGTTGTATTTGATGACATAGAGGATCGGCGCAAAAGTCTCGCGTTTGACCGGACCGGTCTGTCCGCCGATCTCGACCAGCGCCGGGCGGACGTAGAAAGCTGCATCCGCGCCTGCGACGGTGACGCGCTCGCCGCCGACAATGGCGGCGCCCGCGGCCCCGGCTTCGCCAAGGGCGCGCTGCATCGATTCGTAAGCGAGGCCGTCAATGAGAGGGCCGACCAGATTGCCGGTGAGGGGATTGCCGACCGAGACGGACGCGTAGACCTTCTTCAAGCGTGGCACGAAGCCGTCATAGACGCTCTCGTGAACGAAAAGGCGGCGCAGGGTGGTGCAGCGCTGGCCGGCCGTGCCCATTGCCGCAAAGGCAACGCCGCGCAGCGTCAGGTCGAGATCGGCGGTCGGCGTGACCACCGCCGCATTGTTGCCGCCGAGTTCCAGAATGGCGCGGGCAAAACGTTTGGCGAGCTTCGGGGCGACGGCGCGTCCCATCGCGGTCGAACCGGTCGCCGAGACCAGGGGGACCCTCGCGTTGTTGACGAGGGCCTCACCGATCTCGCGTCCTCCGACCAGCACGGTGGACAACCCGTCGGGCGCCGAGCCGCCATCGGCCTTGAAGCGTCTCAGCGCACGTCCGAACAGCGCGTCGGTTGCCAAAGCGGTGAGGGGGGTCTTCTCCGATGGCTTCCAGACGATGCTGTTGCCGCAGACCAACGCCAGCGCGGCATTCCATGACCAGACCGCGACCGGGAAATTGAACGCCGAGATGATGCCGGTGACGCCGAGCGGATGCCAGGTCTCCGCCATGCGGTGCTCGTGGCGTTCGGTCGCGATCGTCAAGCCATAGAGCTGCCGGGAAAGGCCCACAGCGTAGTCGCAAATGTCGATCATCTCCTGGACTTCGCCGAGACCTTCGGACTCGATCTTGCCGGCCTCGATGGAAACGAGCCTGCCGAGGCTGCGTTTGTTGGCGCGAAGCTCTTCGCCAAGGAGCCGCACGAGTTCGCCGCGCTTGGGAGCAGGTACCATGCGCCATGCGAGGAACGCCGCGTGAGCCTTTTCGATGGCCGAGGTCGCGCCGGTGGCATCGACCTCCCTGACATGTGCCACGGTTTCGCCGGTGATCGGGGTTTTCGCAACCAGCGTGCCGTCGGTGTAGCGGACAGGTTCGACACCGAGTTCAACCAGAAGCGCCTCAACCGCGGCCTTGAGAGCGAGGTTTCCGGCCTCGGCGGATGGCTTGACCGTATTGACTGACATGAGGGGCTCTTTCCGAGGGCTCGCGTTGATTTCAGAGGGGCTGCCGTCATTCAACCGCGTCACGTCTCACCTCAGAACAATGGATGCGGCATTTTCAAACGATAGAAGTTCAATATGTCATTCCAGCGCTGAATGATCAGGGGGCCAAGCCCAAAAATGGCGGGGAGTTGGGGGCAAGCCCGCCGACCTGACCTCGTCAGGGGGTGACCTTCAGCGGGCCTGTGCCGTTTCCAGGAGCAGCCATTTCCGGAAGGCAACAAATGGCGGATGGAATGCGCGGTCGGTCGGCCAGACCAGATAGTAAGCCTCGGCGCTTTTCATCGGCAGGTCGAGGGCGCGCACCAGCTTGCCGGTGCTCAACTCCTCCTCGATTAGAAATTCGGGGAGCAGCGCGACGCCGAGCCCGGAAATCGCCGCCTGCGATGCGGTGGCGAACTGATCCAGCAGCATGCCATGGACGGCACGGGCGGCCACGCCGTGCAGTGTCAGCCATTGCTCCCAAGCATCCGGGCGCGTCGTCAGATGCAGGAGAGGGGCCTTCCGCAGGTCGCTTGCTTCCTTGAACCCGTATCGGCTTCGCAGCTCGGAACTGCAGGCGGGGATCACGGTCTCCTGGTGCCAAAGGTTGGAAGGATGGCCAGCGTCAGCGTGCCGCCGAACGGATTGGCGCGCAGATTGAGCGAGCCCGTGGTGATCTTGCGCCGCGCATCGCGTATCTCGCGGGCATAGGCGTCTCCACCCACGGTCAGGCGGATCGTCTGCCGCTCGCGATGAAAGAGCTCGACCTCGAGCTGCTCTTCCAGAGCCTTGACCTGCCGGCTCACCGCGCTTTGCGTCAGCGACAGCTCCTTGGCGGCGGCGGTGATGCTTCCGGTACGCGCCGCCGCTTCAAAGGCGGAGAGCAGCGGCAACGAAGGCAAAAAACGGCGGGGGCCCGGCACATCATTCTCCAGCCGAATGAGGTCGGCGCGCTAAACCATTGACCTGCCTCGCGGAGGAGAGCTGAAGCCGATATGGCCTCGTCAGGCGGCGATCCTCTGCCTACTCCTCACCCATTTTGGCTTTGATCGCGATGTCGCCGAGGCGCTTGCGCTCACTGGTAATGAAGGCCGCAAAATCCGAAACCGATCCGCCCGCAGGCTCGATGCCGCTCGGCGAAAGTTTTTCTGCCACCTCAGGCGCTTTCAGCGCGGCCTGCAGCACTGCATTCATCTTGTCGATGATCGGCTCCGGCGTGCCCCGAGGCGCCAGTAGCCCGGCCCAATGGCCTATCTCGACTGTCGGATAGCCCTGCTCGGCCGTCGTCGGCAGCGTTGGATAGGCACTGATGCGCTTGGTGTAGGTCGTGGCGATCGCCTTCAGCAGGCCGGCCTGAATCTGCGGCAGCACGACTATGCTCGCCTCCGAGGTCGCGGATGCGGTGTTGGCCAGGACCGCATTGACGCCGTCACTGCCGCTACGGAAGGGTACGATGGTCATGAGGATACCGCTCGCCTCCTTGACCATCTCAGCAACGAAATGTGGCGTGCTTCCGCTGCCGGCCGTCGCCCAGGTCACACCGTTAGCGCCTTGCGCTTTCGCCCAGGCGACGAACTCCTTCATGTTGGACGCGGGCACGCTTGGATTTACCACGATGACCGATGGGGCGACCGCGATCATGCCGACCGGCACCAGATCGGAATCGGCATAGCTGAGATTCTTCAGCAGCATGCTGTTGGTGATGACGCCGGCGGCACCTATCAGGAACGTGTAGCCGTCAGGTGCCGCTTTTGCCACCGCAGCCGTGCCGATGACGGCGCCCGGGCGATTCTCGATCACTATCGGCTGCCCGAGCCTCTTCCGGACGGCCTCAGCGGCGACACGTGCAATCAGATCGTTTGCACCGCCAGGTCCAAAGGGCACGATCCAGTGGAGGGGACGCTCAGGCCACTCTGCACGCGCCGCCGGCACAGAGATGGCGCAGACAAGGGTACAAACAGACGCAAACAGAAGCCTGCCTATCATAAGATGCTTCTCGGGATCAGACGAAATTTGTTATTGTCTTTGTGCAGCGGCGTAGCGGTTGGAAAGCGCATCGAATCGGGGCTTGTCGACCAGACGCTGGCGTTCGGCGAAGGTCGCGGTCAAGCCGGCTGCCTCATCCAGCATACCTTTTTCGCGCAACGCCATGAGCGCCGCCTGCATGCCCTTGATTGCGCCTTGCAGCGCGACATTGGCGTAGAGAACGAGGTTGAATCCCATTTCGGCGGCCGTGGTCCGATCGGTGATCGGCGTCTTGCCGCCGACGACCATGTTGAGCAACTGCGGCACCCTGAGAAGCTCCGGAATTTTCCGTAGCTCTTCGATCGTTTTGGGGGCCTCGACAAAGGTAACGTCGGCGCCGGCTTCAATATAGCAGCGAGCGCGATCGATTGCAGCATCGAAGCCTTCGGCTGCCCGCGCATCAGTGCGCGCAATAATGAGAACGCCGTCGCGGCGGGCATCGACCGCGGCCTTCACCTTATTGACCATCTCGGCGGATGGGATGACCTCCTGTCCGTCGAAATGCCCGCAACGCTTCGGCATCACCTGATCTTCGATCTGGATTGCGCTTGCTCCGGCGCGCTCCAGCATCGAGACCGTGCGGCCCACATTCAATGCATTGCCGAAGCCGGTATCGGCATCGACGATGAGCGGCAGCGCGACTGCGCCGCGGATCGCCATCGTATGCTCGACGAGTTGGCTCAAGTCCATGAAGGCAAGATCGGGCAGACCGAGATGCATGTTGGTCAAGCCGGCACCCGTCAGATAGACGGCCTCGAAGCCGAGATCGGCGATGATGCGTGCGGAGAGCGCGTTCGCTGCGCCGGGTAAGAGGACGCCACGTTTCTCCGCCAATAGCTTACGCAAGGTCTCGGTGTGATCTTGGGCCATGTCGTCCCCGCTAGTACCGCCGCCTTCAGGCGTCCATCCAGGGCATATTTGCCGTGAGACTGACGCCGGATCAAATATATTATTTGGTCGATGCGAAATTGTTGTCGGGCAAGGGACGAACGCCGCCATCATTGTCCGTTCTGGCGTGTCCGATACAGAGTCAAAATCGATCAGACCCTGCCGTCCAATGATCCTGCAAAGCGATCGACGCGGAACGGAGCAATCGGCAAGTTTGTGACGCCAGTTGCGACCAGCTCGGCCGTGAGAGCTCCGACACCGGGACCGAGCTGAAAGCCGTGCGCCGAGAATCCGAACTGATGATAGACGCCTTCCGAAGACGCGCTCGGGCCGATCACTGGAATATCGTCGGGCATACGCGCTTCGATGCCGGCCCAGGCGCGCACGATTGTGGCGCTGCGCATGACCGGAAACAGCTCCCATACGGTCTTTGCACTGTCGGCAAGCTTGTGCCAGTCGATCTCGCTGCGGTTATCGTCGCGATAGGCCCGCGCGCGGTGCCCGCCGCCGATCATGACAGTACCGTTGGCGAACTGTTTGAACGAGAGTTTGCGTGAGCGGAGGATCACGACTGGATCAATGAAATGCGGCACACGGCCCGTGATCATCAACATCGGGGCGATGACCTCGAGCGGCACGGGGTCGCCCACCGCTGCCGCGACCCGGTCGGCCCAGGCGCCGGCGGCATTCACGATCTTCGGGGCCTCGAAAGTACCGGCGGATGTTTCGACGCACCAGACCGCGCCTTTGCGTTGCAGCCCCGCGACCGTCAGGCCTTCGCACACTTTCACGCCGAGCGACACCGCCTTGCGCCGAAATGCCTGCGTGGTTCGGAAGGGATCAGCCGCCCCATCGCGCCGGGAAACGATTCCTCCGGGGCAATAATCCGCGACGGCGGGCACCAGTCGCTTGAACTCGTCGCGGTCGACGAGTTCCTCATGGGTGAAGCCATGAAGCCTGAGTTCATCGACCCGCTTGCGGAACTCCTCCAGTTCCTGCCCACCTTCGGCGACCAGCACCTGCCCATGGCTCGCAAATCCGCAATCGTCGTCGACAAGCTCGGCGATGCGCTCCCACAGCGCCATCGAGAACACCGAGATCGGCACTTCCGCGATGTGGCGCGCAAGCTGCCGCACGCCGCCGGCGTTGACGCCGGAGGAATGGCGGCCCGGATAATCCTTTTCGAGCAACGTCACGCGGACGCCGCGCATCGCAAGATGCAGCGCTGTCGAGCAGCCGTGGATGCCACCGCCTATGACGATAACGTCGGCAGTTTCGGTCATACGCGGACGACGGCCTTTTCGGATGCCTCGGTCTTCGGCATGGAGGCAAGCTCGCCCAGCGTAATCGGCTTTACGGGCGGGCGCAGGCGATAATAGCCAACCTCCCGCATTGGCACGCCACGCACATCCGCGATCAGCTCAGCCACGGTGAGGCCGCACAGCCGGCCTTGGCACGGCCCCATGCCGGAGCGCAGAAAGGATTTCACCTGATTGGGGCCGGTTGCACCGAGTGGCACCGTCGCGCGAATACGTTCCGCCGTGACTTCCTCGCAGCGGCACACGATTGTATCGCCTTGCGGGATACGGAACGCCTTCGCCGGACGATACAGCAGATCGAGAAACAGCCGCCCGCGCTCGAAACCGGCGAGCGCCCTGCGGGCTGCCGCGGTCCTGCGGTCGCGTGCCGGCACGTCAATTTTGCCAAGCCGCTGCGCGGCACCGAGGGCCGCGATCCGGCCCCGCTCGGCGGCAGCCTCGGCGCCCGCGATTCCGGCGCCGTCTCCTGCGACGGTGATAGCGGCTACGGATGTCGCACCCCAATCGTCGGTTTCGGGCTTCCACGTCAATTGCACGTCGTCCCAGACATGGCGGCAGCCGATCGCGTTCGACAGGTTGATATTCGGTACCACGCCCTGATGTAGTAGCAACGTGTCGACGGCGATCCGCTGCTCACGGCCCGACCTCGTATAAGCAACGGCCTCGACCGTGTCGGTGCCTTCGGCGCGCAGGGACTCGATCCCCGTAATGACGCGCACCTTCTTGCGCACCGTCAGCATCAGTTTCAAGCCCTTCGCGAGATACGGCGATATGAGGAACGCCGGCAGATGCGGCAGCGTGCTCAGCCAGTTCGTTCGCGGCGTCGTGTCGAGGATCGCCTCGATCGATACCCCGGCATTGAGGTATTGCGAGGCGATAAGCCAGAGTAGCGGTCCGCAGCCGGCGATCACGAGGCGGCCGTTCGGCACGAGACCAGAGGCCTTGAGGGCGGTCTGCGCGCCGCCGCAGCTCATGACCCCCGGCAATGTCCAGCCGGGGATCGGAAATGGGCGCTCCAGCGCACCGGTCGCGAGCATGACTTCACGCGCCGCGATGATGCGCGAGCGCCCTGAGATCGATACGCCGATCTCGTAGCCGGACGTCTCCAGCGGCGATACCGACCAGACGATGGCGCCAGCGGCATGCTGCGCTGACGAGGAGACGGCTTCTTTCGCCAGAGCTTCGCCACGCCAGTAGTCTTCACCCAACAGCGTATGATCCTTCACGGGATTGGCTGCGATCGCTCGGTAGATCTGGCCGCCGACATTTGGGTTCTCATCGAGCATCAGCGTGCTCAAGCCGAGGCCTGCGGCCATCGCGGCCGCCGCAAGGCCGGCCGGACCGGCCCCGACGATCGCTAGATCGACTTGCTCCGGAAGCGCTTCCACGTCACGAATCATGGTTCCTCCGCAATGGCACGCGCGCCTTTTTGAGTTTCGACGTGCATGCCTTCACGCACTGGGATCAGGCAGGCCTGGCGATTGCCGACGCCGTCGATTGTGACGAGGCATTCGAAGCAAACGCCCATCATGCAATAGGGCGCTCGCCTGGCTCCCGACACCGGCGTGGTGCGGCAATGGTCGACCCCGGCCGAGAGAAGTGCCGCGGCAACCGTATCGCTGGCGAACGCCTGCGCGCGTTTGCCGTCGATGGTGAATGCGACGATGTCGCCCGTTGCATCAGGCAGCCTGCGGAACATGAAACCTCCTGGCGCTGAAGGGAAACAGATCGTCGGCGAGCCGGCCGGCTGCGATCTGCGGCGCAATATCGAAGGCGTGGTTCGCCGCCAGCGTCACGCCGGAGTGGCACGTTGCGAGGAAAGCGCCGGGGTGCGTCTCGGACTGATCGTAGATCGGAAAGCCGTCCTGGCTCATCACGCGCAGCGCCGACCAGGTGCGCACGACATTGAGACCGGCGAGCATTGGGAACATCCGCACAGCGCGATCCGCCATTGTAGCTGTCACGGGCAATGTCACGACATTCTCGAAGCCGGTCTCCTCAAGGCTGTCACCGATCATCACGCCGCCCTCGTCGGTCTGGCGGACGGTGACGAGCGGATAGGGTAGGAACGGCCTTGCTTTTTCGGTGACGATGATCTGTCCGCGCTGCGGCCGCACCGGTGCATTAAGCCCGACTTGAGGTCCAAGGCGCGCATTGCCGATGCCGGCCGCGAGCACGATCTTTGCGGCACGCAGTTCACCCCACGGTCCGGACAAAACGAAAGCGCCTCCGCTCGACGCAATCATTTCGACTGGCCGATTGGGACGATAGGATCCGCCGCGCGCTGCCAGCGCCGCATGCAGCGCGCGGAACACCTTCAACGAATTCACCTGGCCATCGAGCGGGCAATAAATGCTGCCGGCGACCTGCGGGCCGATATCGGGCAGCAGCTTCCTGGTTTGGGCATGATCGAGCACTTCATAAGGATACGGGACCATCTGCGTTTGGTTGTGCAACCGCTTCATCTGCGCGACGCGTCGCTCGTGTTCGGCGTCGGAGAGTGAGAGCGTGAGGCCGCCCGGCCGCTGATGTGCGACCTCAATGCCGGTTTCGTCGTTCAGGCTGGAGGCGAGCCGCGCCCAGCCGTTAGCCGATCGTACGGTCCACGCCGCATAAGGGGCCATGCCAAGGCCCTTCGACTGCACCCAGACCAGAGCGAAATTGCCCCGCGAAGCGCGATAGGCATT
Source organism: Bradyrhizobium sp. (assembly GCA_052143915.1). GTDB lineage: Bacteria > Pseudomonadota > Alphaproteobacteria > Rhizobiales > Xanthobacteraceae > Bradyrhizobium. The sequence continues at coordinate 22,303 of JBKQRS010000310.1, read as the reverse complement.
ATCGTCTTCATCGAGGATCGTCACGCGCTTGCCGAGACGGACAAGACCCCACGCGACGCTCGCGCCGACCAGCCCACCGCCGACGACGGCGATCTCGGTTTCTTCGTGGATCATCGGCCGGCTCCAATGAACAGGCGGTCGAGGCCATAGAGGCGATCGAGCGCGACCATCACGATTCCGGTCAGGAAAATCATCACCGCTGATACGGAGGTGACGAGCGGATCGATATTGTCCTGGATGTAGAGGAACATGCGCACCGGAAGCGTGATGGTGGAGGGGGAAGCGATGAACACCGTCATCGTCACCTCGTCGAACGAGGTGATGAAGGCGACGACCCATCCGGATACTACGCCGGGCAGGATCAGCGGCAGCGTGACGCGCCGGAACATGGTGAAGGAACCTGCACCGAGCGAGATCGCCGCATGCTCGATGGCACGATCCATTCCGATGGACGCTGCGAGCACAAGTCGCAACGCAAACGGCATCACGATGACGATATGCGACAGCACCAGACCGATGAAGGTGCCGCCAAGGCCGATTGTCGTGAAGAATCGCAGGAAGGCGATGCCGAGCACCACATGCGGGATCATCAGCGGTGACATGAAGAAGGCGTGTACTGCCTCGCGCCCCGCAAACCGATAGCGCGCGACGGCCAGTGCCGCGGGCACGGCGAACAGTACGGCGATCGACGAGGACAGAGCCGCAAGCCACAGCGAGTCCCGGAATGCGCGCACGAATTCCGGATAGTCGGCTATCGCCCGGAACCAGCGCAGCGACAGCCCGTTCGTGGGCAGTGAGAGATAGCCCTCGGGCGTAAACGCAACCGCGACGACGATGACGATCGGCGCGAGAATGAACGCGATGAACAGGGTATGGAAGGCCAGCGCGACAGGACCGTTGCGGCTCATCGGAACACCTGCGCGTAACGGCGCTCGACGAGGCGGTTCGAGCCGACGATGATCGCCGCAAGCCCAATCAACAGCAGCACGGCGACGGCCGCGCCGAGCGGCCAGTTCAAGGTGTTGAGGAATTCGTCGTAGGCGAGCGTCGAGACGACCTTGAGCCGCCGGCCGCCGATGATAGCAGGCGTCGCAAACGCGCTGGCGGCGAGCGTGAACACCACAATGGCACCCGACAGAATGCCGGGCATCACCTGCGGCAGAACGATCCGCCGGAGCACTCTGAATCCGGAAGCGCCCAGCGATACCGCCGCATTCTCGATTTGCGGGTCGAGCCGTTGCAGCGATGCCCAGACCGAGATCACCACGAAGGGCACGAGGACATGGACGAGACCGATCACGACACCGGTCTCGGTGAACATGAATTGCGTTGGCGAAGCAATGATACCGAGGCGAACCAGCGCGACGTTGACGAGCCCGGTCGAGCCGAACAGGAGAGCCCAGCCGAGTGTACGGGCGACGACCGAAATGAGCAGCGGCCCAAGCACGATGACCAGGAACAAGCCGCGCCAGGGTGACGCCATTCGGTTGAGAATGTAGGCCTCCGGCGTGCCGATCAGCACCGAGATCGCCGTGACCAGAACCGCGATACGGAACGTGCGAAGAAATATCTCGAAGAAATACGAGTCAGTGGCGATTTCGCGCCAGTTCTTGAGCGTGATGACGGTTTCGATGCCCTTGTATTGCCCCCAGTCGTGGAACGAGAGCAGCACAGTCATGACGATCGGCACCAACACGATGCCGGCGAAGAGCAACAGCGCGGGCGCTGCGAGCAGCCACGGCGCGCGGCCGCCGTCTGTGATTTCGGTGGTGCTCACGACGCGTGCTCCGTTCCGGCGAGAGCCATGTCCTCGGCTCGCCAGCCAAGATGTATTTCCGCGTTCTCGTCCGGGATCGCGCGGCCGTCGTTTGGCGCGATCACGATGACAAGACCGGCGCCGGTGGCGACTTGCAGCAGCCAGTGGTGACCCTGGAATATTCGTGACTTGACGGTTCCGGCCAGTCCTGCGCCGTCACTGAACGTGATCCGCTCCGGCCTGATGCTGGCGTTTGCCGCGCCATTCGTCATGCATGCGGCGGGCCAACGGCCCGCGCCGATGCTCACGACACCGTCAGTGACGATCGCCGGCAGCACATTGATCTTGCCAAGGAAGTTCGCGACGAATGCGGTCGCCGGCGCCCGATAGATATCGGTCGGCCGCGCGACCTGCTCGACGCGGCCGCGGTTCATCACCACGATCCGATCGGACAACGCCATGGCTTCGCCCTGGTCGTGCGTGACGAGGATCGTCGTGGTGCCAACGGTGCGCTGGATCTGTCGCAGCTCGAGCTGCATCTCCTCGCGCAGCTTGACGTCGAGGTTGGACAGCGGTTCATCGAGCAATAACACGTCCGGCTTGATCACCAGCGCGCGTGCCAGTGCCACGCGCTGCTGCTGCCCGCCCGACATACCTCGCGGATAGCGATCGGAGAGACCCGCGAGCCCGACAAGCGTCAACGCTTCCGCCACGCGTTTTGCTTTTTCGGACTTTGAGACGCCACGCATTTCCAGACCGAAAGCGACGTTTTCAGCCGCCGTCATGTGCGGAAACAGCGCATAGGATTGAAACACGATGCCGAGGCCGCGCAACGCGGGCTTGATCGTGGTCAGATCGCGTTTTCCGAGACGAATCGTCCCGGCGCTCGGTTCGAGGAAACCCGCGATCATCTGCAACGTCGTCGTCTTGTCGCAGCCGGAAGGGCCGAGGAGCGACACGAACTCACCTTTCTCGACCACAAGCGACAGGCCGTCGACGGCGACGGCATCGCCATAAAGCTTGGTCAGCGATTGCAGCTCGAGAAAAGGCATCTCGGTTCCTGGTACCGGATCAACGATGTCAGCGTTCGATTTCGCGTGTCCAGCGTTTGTTCCAGTCCTCGCGCACCGGATTGATCACATCCCAGTCGACCGCGATGAGTTTCTTGACGTCATCGCCATAAGGCAGTCCGACGCGCTCTTCCGGCTTGAGTTCGACGGTCTTGTTGGCGGGGCCGAAGCCCGCACCTTTGGCAAAAGCGATCTGCATCTCGGGCGTGAGCAGGAATTGGACGAATGCGTTCGCTTCGGTCGCGTTCTTGCTTCCCGCAATTGGGCAACCCGCGATGCCGAGGGCGAGACCCCCTTCCTTGGGATACACGAAGGTTGCCGCGAAGCCAGTATCGGCGAGCGCCTTGGCGCGGCCCGAACCCCACACTGCGATCACGGCCTGCCCGGACTGAAACAGTTCCGTCATCTTGCCCGGCGAGGGCTCATAGACGAGGACGTTGGGGCCGATCTCGTCCTTGAACGCCTTGAATCCCGGATCGATGTTCTTCTCGCCGCCCCCGTGCAGCCTTGCCATCATGACGACAGCGTGCAGGCCATAGCTCACGTTGAGTGGCGTGATCACGAGCTTCTTGGCAAACTTCTTGTCCTTGAGGTCTTCCCACGAAGTAGGCGCCGGCCAGTTGTTTTCTTCGAATGCCTTCTTCGAGTACATGATTCCGGTGCCGACCATGCCGAGACCGACGGCCTTGTTCGACGGGAACTTCATCACGTCGTAGACATCGTCATAGATCGGCGCCTTGTCGAGCTCGCTGCAGAAACCGAGCGCGACCGCCTGATACATCGGCCCATCGTCGACGATTGCGACATCGATCTGCTGATTGCCCCTTTGGGCTTGGAGTTTCGCCAGCGTGTCGGTCGAGTTGCCCGCAACATATTCGACTTTCGCCCCGTATTTCTTCTCGAACGGCGGGATGATGTCCTTGCGCATAGTCTGCTCGAATGAGCCGCCATAGCCGGCCACATATAATGTCTTGGTCTGGGCGAGGGCGTTGGCTGAGCCGACTGCCAGCGCGGTGATGACGACTGCGGAAAGAAAGCCAATGCGCATCATGGAGGCTCCCAATTTTAGATTTCCAATGCTCCTAGAGCTTGTCAATAACGTCAAATCAAATATGTCCTCCCTTGAATACATAAATGTTATGCTGGTGGCGTCCAATTAAGCAGGATGACCCCATGCTCAATCCACGGCAGGTTGAGGCGTTTAGAGCTGTGATGACGACCGGCAGCGTGACGTCGGCGGCCACGATGATGCATGTCACCCAGCCGGCGGTCAGCCGTCTGATTCGGGACCTTGAGGCTTCGCTAAAACTCGCGCTGTTCGAACGGCGCGGCAACAGGCTCGAACCGACCGCTGAGGCCGGCCACCTGTTTGCAGAGGTCGAGCGCACGTTCGTTGGCTTGAGCCGGATCTCGCAGTTCGCCGAAGAGCTGCGCGTCCGTCGGGCCGGATCGCTGCGCATCGCCGGAATGCCTGCCGTCACCTGTGGATTCCTGTCACGTCTGGTCGGCCGCTTCATCGCCCGCCGGCCGGAAGTTGCCGTCACGCTCCACGGTCTGCCTTCGCATCTGATCGCCGATGGCGTGGCAGCCGGGCGCTACGATTTCGGGATTGCCGAGGCGTCGGTTGAGCGACCCGGATTGCTCGTTGAGACGCTGCCGATCAAGGCTGTCGCGGCCGTTCCGCAGGATGATCCCCTGGCACGACGGCAGATACTCGGCCCGAAGGACTTCGAGGATCGGTCATTCGTCTCGTTGGGCCAGGCGACGCTGTTTCGCTCGCGCATCGATGCAACGCTGGCTGGCGTGCGTCGCCGCCAGCTCATCGAAACCCAACTGACCGAAATCGCCTGCATCCTGGTGGCGGAGCGGGCCGGCGTGTCGCTGGTCGATCCTTTGTCGGCCAGCGAATTTGCCGGCCGCGGCGTGGTATTCCGACCTTTCAGGCCGGATGTCATGTTCGAGGCAGTCATACTCACACCGTCGGCGCGGCCGATGTCGGCGTTGGCGATCGAGGTCATCGATAAATGCCGTTCCGCCGTGAGCGCAATCTCATAGCGGGCGTCGGCGTGTGACCGCATTGGGAAGAAACAAGACACTGGATATCAACCGAAGTGTCTCTCTAGTTTCTCCGTGCTCGCTTCAGACGTTCATGGCTGCTTGGCAAAATATCGTGCCGCCGCCTCCACGCAGGTCTCGAACACGTCGAGCGCATCGAGGCCGCGCTCTTTGCCGTCGGTTGGAAGAAAGACCGGATATCCGCCGCTCTGGACCGCCCGACAATCATCTCCGCCGCTGAAATAGCTTCGACATTTCTCGATCACAGCGGCAACGGCCTCGTGTACGAATTTACGAAGAAGGCCTAAGCCCAATCGTAATTACTAAACAGAATAGGGTACGCGGCCTCACTCAATTCTGGCAGCGGGCCTGACCATTTTCGGTTGCACTGCAGCGACAACTTTGCTTGGAAAAAAAGTCGAGGCGTTCATTGACTCAAAATATGTTTAGTGAAAGTCTATCGCTTAACAATAATACTAAACACCATTCCCGCACCCTTCATCAACGCGGGATTTTGAATCTGCGTGCAACTCCGTCGAATGGCGAAGCGTGATTAGCAGGGCAAGCAGGCAATCGCCTGCAACAACAGGGAGGTTGTAATGATCCAAATGATGCGTGCATTGGGCGCGGCTGCGGTCGTCGTTGCCTCGTGTTTCGGTGGTCAGGCGGTTGCTCAGACCAAACAATTGACGTTGTGCTGGGCGGCGTGGGATCCGGCCAACGCGTTGGTCGAGCTTTCGAAAGACTTCACCGCCAAGACCGGCGTTCAAATGAAATACGAGTTCGTCCCGTGGACGAGCTACGCCGATCGCTTCCTCAACGAACTCAACTCGAAGGGCAAGCTTTGCGACGTCATTATCGGTGACAGCCAATGGATCGGCGGCGCCGCCGAGAACGGTCACTACGTCAAGCTCAACGACTTCTTCGCCAAAGAAAAAATATCGATGGACGATTTCATGCCGGCCACCGTGGTCGGCTACTCAGAATGGCCCAAGAACACGCCGAACTACTGGGCGCTGCCGGCGATGGGCGACGCGATCGGCTGGACCTACCGCAAGGACTGGTTCGCCCGGCCGGAAATCCAGGCCGAATTCAAAAAGAAATATGGCCGCGATCTCGCCCCGCCCGAAACCTATGACCAACTCAAGGAGATCGCCGAGTTCTTTCAGGGCAGAGAGATCGACGGCAAGAAGGTCTACGGGGCCTACATCTATACCGAGCGCGGCTCCGAAGGCATCACGATGGGCGTAACCAACGTGCTCTACGATTGGGGATTCCAGTACGACAATCCGAAAAAGCCCTATCAGATGGAGGGCTTCGTCAATTCGCCCGACGCGGTGAAAGGGCTGGAGTTCTACAAGTCGCTCTACAAGTGCTGCACCGCGCCTGGCATGAGCAACGCCTACATGTCGGAGGGCCTCGACGCCTTCAAGTCCGGACAGGTCGCGATGCAGATGAACTTCTTTGCGTTCTTCCCGGGCCTCTACAAGGACCCCAATGTCGGCGGCGACAAGATTGGTTTCTTCGTCAACCCGAAGGAAAAGTATCACTTTACCCAGCTCGGAGGGCAAGGGATCTCGGTTGTCTCCTACTCGGAGCACAGAGATGACGCGCTCGCTTACATCAAATGGTTCGCGCAGCCCGACGTTCAGAAAAAGTGGTGGGCGCTTGGCGGCTATTCCTGCCACAAGGCGGTGCTCAATGACCCCGGTTTCCCGAAGAGCGCGCCGTTCGCTGCTGATTTCCTGAAGTCCATGGATATCGTCAAGGACTTCTGGGCAGAGCCCTCCTATGCAGAACTCCTGCTCGATATGCAGAAGCGAGTCCACGACTACGTCGTTGCCGACAAGGGCACCGCGCAGGAAGCGCTCGATCTTCTGGTGAAGGATTGGCAAAAGGTGTTCAAAGAAGACGGCAAGATCTAGCCCGAAAGAGTGTGAGGTCTCCCGGTCTTTTTAGATCGGGGGACCGCCTCCTTGAGTGTGCCCGAACCGTGAACGACAGGATTCAAATGAGCACTCTCGCCGAGCAGGCCGTTGCCCGGACGCCACGTCGACTGGCGGTGCGATTCCGCGGGATGTCCGACAGAGCCGTTGCCGGGCTGTTCATTGCGCCGACGGTGCTGCTTCTGCTGGCGATCAACATTTTCCCGCTGCTGTGGACCATCCAGCTCTCGTTTACCAACTATCGGGCCAATCGTCCGAACGCTCCGATCAGGTATCTCGGTCTCGACAATTACCGCGATGTCCTGACAGACCCCGAGGTATGGCACGCCATGCAGGCGACGGCGCATTTCGTGCTGTGGTCGATCGCACTCGAGCTGGTGCTCGGCTTCGGCCTGGCGCTCCTGATCAACCGTCGATTCCGCGGTCACAGTTTCTGGACCACCATCATTCTGCTGCCGATGATGCTTTCGCCGGCGGTGGTCGGCAACTTCTGGACCTTCCTGCTGCAACCGCAGATCGGTTTGTTCAATAGCGCGATCGCGCTGCTCACCGGCGTGGACCCGAGTTCGTTTCAAATGATCGGCGACGTGCGGCTGGCACCATGGTCCATCATCATGGTCGATACCTGGATGTGGACGCCCTATGTCATGCTGATCTGTCTCGCAGGATTGCGTTCGATTCCCGACTACATCTATGAGGCGGCCGAGGTCGATCGCGCATCCCCCTGGCGGCAATTCTGGTCGATCACGTTGCCGATGGTGATGCCGTTCCTGATGCTCGCGATCCTCTTTCGGGCCATCGAAAACTTCAAGATGTTCGACATGGTCAACCTGCTCACCTCGGGCGGCCCGGGGTCGACCACGGAGGTTGCATCGATCACCTTGAAGCGCGAGGCGTTCGAAAAATGGCGCACCGGGTATTCGTCGGCGCTGGCGATCATTCTCTTCGTCACCGTCTTCGGTGTCGCCAATATCTATGTGAAGGCCCTCAACCGGGTGAAGCAGCGATGAGCATGTCCTCCAGCGCGCATTCCGTGGCCGAGCCGTCGCACTGGTCGAAGAGGATAGCGTCGTTGATCGTCGCCACCTATGCGATCGTGACCATACTGCCGCTGCTCTGGATATTTCTCACGGGATTCAAGACACCCCCCGATTCGATCGCCTATCCGCCGAAGATTCTGTTCGAGCCGTCGGTCGAGGGATACGTCAACCTGTTCACGACGCGCTCGCGGCAGACGCCGGAATTCCTGGCCAGTCTGCCCCCGCCGCAGACCTGGTACGAGCGTCTGGTGCGCTCCCGCAACATGGTGATCGGCGGGCCCTCCAAGGTGGTGCCGCGTTTTGTGAACTCGATGGTGATCGGCTTCGGCTCGACCTTCCTTGCCGTGTGCTTCGGCACCATCGCGGCCTACGCATTCTCGCGCTTCCGCGTGCCGCTCGCCGACGATCTGTTGTTCTTCATCCTCTCGACACGGATGATGCCGCCGATCGCGGTGGCGATCCCGATCTATCTGATGTTCCGGAACCTCGGACTCACCGACACCAAGCTCGGAATGATCCTGCTCTACACCGCGGTGAATGTCTCTCTGGCGGTGTGGCTGTTGAAGGGGTTCATCGATGAGATTCCACGCGAATACGAGGAGGCCGCGATGGTCGACGGCTATACTCGGCTACAGGCGTTCTTCAAGGTGGTGCTTCCACAGGCGACGACCGGCATCGCGGCGACCGCGATCTTTTGTCTGATCTTTGCCTGGAACGAATACGCCTTCGCGGTTCTGCTCACCAGCGGCGACGCGCAGACGATGCCGCCCTTCATCCCCTTCATCATCGGCGAGGGTGGACAGGATTGGCCCGCGGTCGCCGCCGCGACCACGCTGTTTTTCATTCCGATCCTTTGCTTCACCGTTCTCCTGCGTCGCCATCTCTTGCGTGGCATTACCTTCGGAGCGGTGCGAAAATGACGGAAAAGATCGTGCACCGGGTACCGGGGTGGCCGCGTTGGCTCCGTCGCGGCCCTTGCGAAACGGCTGCGATGGCTCTGATCGGCCTTGGAGTCGTGATGCTGATGCAGCCGTTCTCCCTCATCCTGTACAGCTATTCCTTCGTCACGATCCTGGCCGGGACGGTGGGGTTTGTGATCGTCAGTCATTTTCCGGATTAACCGCCATGGCAGAGATCAGGGTCGAGACCGTTGCCAAGACATTCGGAACGTTTACCGCCGTCAAAAGCGTCAACTTCACGGTCGATCACGGCTCGTTTCTCGTTATTCTGGGGCCCTCCGGCTGCGGCAAGACGACGACATTGCGTATGATCGCCGGACTGGAATTGCCGAGCTGCGGCCGCATTCTGCTCGATGGTGAGGATGTCACCGCGTTGCCGGCGTCGGCGCGGGACATTTCATTTGTGTTTCAGCTATTCGCGCTCTATCCGCACATGAACGTCCGGCAGAATATTGGCTTTCCGCTGCGATGTCAGAATTACGCGCGCGACGAAATCAGGCGGAGCGTCGAGGAAACGGCGAAGCTACTCCGGATCGATCATCTGCTGGAGCGCCGGGTCGGCGGGCTCTCCGGCGGTGACCGGCAGCGCGTTGCGCTCGGCCGCGCCATCGTGCGCCGGCCCAAGGCGTTTCTGATGGACGAACCGCTGGGCGCGCTCGATTCGGAGTTTCGCAGGTTGATGTGCGGCGAACTGCGGGAGCTGCACGACCGCATCGATGCGACCACCATCTATATCACCCACGACCAGCTCGAGGCGATGGCGATGGCGGACCGTATCGTCATCATGAACCGAGGCCGGGTCGAGCAGATCGGCACGCCCCAGGAGATCTACGATCGGCCCAACACGATGTTCGTGGCTGATTTCATCGGCGCGCCGCCGATGAGCTTTCTCGGCGTCCAAACCTCGCTGCGGCGTGGCGATCGCAGCATCAGGATCGACGCCGCCACCGTCGAAATGCCGGAGTTGTTCGAGGATCGTGCGGAGGGCAAGTTCGCGCTAGGTGTACGGCCGGAGAATGTGTCCTTCGCAGATGCCTCGCCGTTGCGAGGTCGTGTGATTGGCGCCGAATATCTCGGCACCACGCAAATCGTCACCGTGGAAACCTCCCATGGCCAGGTGAAAGCGCGACTGCCGTCAGGTAAAGCGGTCCGGGTCGGCGAGCAGGTCGGTCTCGCGTTGCGGCCGGACAGGGTCTCTTTGTTCGACGCCACCAGCGGGCAGGCGCTGTCTTCTGCACTTCATACGGGAGGACACCGTGGCTGAGGTCGCGCTCGTAGATGTCAGCAAGAGCTACGGCACCGTCGACGCGGTTCGTGGTCTTTCGCTCTCCATCGCTGACGGTGAATTCGTCGTGCTGCTTGGTCCGACGGGTGCGGGAAAGACGACGACACTGCGCTTGATCGCCGGTCTGGAGCGCCCCGATCAGGGCAATGTGATGATCCAACGGTGCGTCGTCACGGACGAAGTGCCGGCCGAACGCGACGTCGCGTTCGTGTTCCAGCAATATTCGCTTTATCCCCATCTGACCGTCTACGACAACCTGGCTTTTCCATTGCGTTCTCCGGCGCGGCGCATGAACGAACAAGACATCCGCCGCCGGATCCTTCAAGTATCGGAGCTGCTTCACATCGAAGGCAAGCTCGATAATCGGGCCACCGCTCTTTCTGGCGGCGAGATGCAGCGGGTTGCTATCGGCCGCGCGCTGGTTCGAGAGCCCGCGGTTTATCTGATGGACGAGCCGCTGTCTTCGCTGGATGCCAAGCTCCGCTCAGAATTGCGCCTCGAACTCAAGCGTATCCAGCGCGAGCTGGGAACGACGATCCTCTATGTGACACACGACCAGATCGAGGCCATGACCATGGCGGACCGGATCGGTGTGATGAACGAGGGGGAGTTGATCCAGCTTGGCACCCCGCGGGAGATCTACGAGCGGCCCAACAGCGCCTATGTGGCGAGCCGGCTTGGCACCCCCGTCATCAACCTCATTCCCGCCGAGCTTCTGGGCAGTGATACGGTGCCGCCGCACGTCCGAACCGTGGGCTTGCGTACCGAGCATATCAGGATCTCGTCGGCAGACCGTCCCGGCCCGCACGCCCGGGTCCACCGGGTGGAACACCTCGGCGATCAGAACCACGTTCATCTCAGGCTCGCCACCCATTCGCTGGTAACGCTGGCGGACCCTGCGCAGCCGCTCAAGGCAGGCGACGAGGTCTCGCTCGAATTTGCCGAACCATTGTATTTCGACCAGGCAGGCAACCGGGTCTTCGCGGACGGATTGCGGGGGCACGCATGATGATCGATCGCCAGGCTCGCAAACTTCTGTTCGAAACCGTGGCGCAGCGCGTCATCGCGAACGCAGACGAATTGACCGATCTCGACCGCGCCATCGGCGATGGCGATCATGGCGCCAACATGCGCCGCGGCTTTGAAGCAGTGCTTGCCGCGGTTGATGACCTCTCCGCCAGGAGTTTCGGGGAGTCCCTGAAAGGTGTCGGAACGACCCTCGTCATGAAGGTCGGCGGCGCGTCCGGCCCGCTTTACGGGACATTATTCTTGTCGCTGGGTAAGTCGCTGGAGGATGAAGTAAGCCGTGAGCAGGTCGCCGACGCTTTTGCCTCCGCGATCGATGCTGTCAAGGCGCGGGGAAAGTCTGATGTCGGTCAAAAGACCATGCTCGACGTGCTTTTTCCGGTGCTCGAAGTCCTGCGCGAGGGTGGAGACGGGTTGCGGCTACGCCTGAAGGAGACAGCAAGGGCGGCGGCGGAAAAAACCATCCCGATGCAGGCGATTCGCGGGCGCGCGTCGTTCCTGGGCGAGCGCAGCGTCGGTCACATGGATCCCGGCGCGCGATCGTCCGCGTTGATCGTCGACGCGGTCGCTGACGTCATGGAAGGATTCGTATGAGCAAGAATGTTGGAATCGTCATTGTCTCTCACTCAGCCGACGTCGCCCGGGGCACCGCGCTCATGGTCGAGCAAATGGTCGGCCGCGAAGTTCCGCTCGGCTGGTGCGGCGGAGACCCAGGCGGCGGATTGGGAACCAGTGTCGAGGCGATCATGAAAGCGATTGATCAGGCGTGGTCGGAGCGCGGTGTCGCCATTTTGGTCGACCTCGGCGGCGCGGAGACCAACAGCGAGATGGCGATCGAAATGTTATCCGAGGAACGCCGCAGCCGTGTCGTCGTTTGCAACGCACCGGTCGTCGAGGGGGCGGTCATGGCCGCGACCGAAGCGGCTTCGGGCGCAACCCTTGAGGCGGTGCGTCGCACCGCCGAAGAACTGACGCCGGTTTGATGCAGGACAATTACGATGAATAGGCATCAAGCGTCAGTGCTTATGCGACATGAGGTAGGGCTCCATGCCCGGCCCTCGGTCAAGCTGACAAAACTTGCGAAGGCCTTCGAATCGCGTATCGATCTTGGGTTGTCGCCGGACGGCCCCTGGGTCGACGCCAAGAGCATCGTCAAGGTCATGGCGACCAAGGTACCGAAGGATTCGACGATTTATTTTCGCGCGGAGGGAAGTGACGCGAAGGCCGCGCTGGAAGCGCTGGTGACGCTGGTCGATGGAGATTTTCAGGATGGACGATAGAGCGTATCGGGCCGTCCGTCGCATCCAGGGGCGGTCCGCCGCCCCTGGGATCGCGCTGGGTCCGCTCATGCGTTTAGCCGCTGCGCCGCAGGGTACAAGTCAACATCGGTCCGTGGCCGAGGAGCACCAGGCGCTCGTCGATGCGCTCGCTGCTTCGCAGGAAACGCTCGCTTCGCTCGCCCGCGAAACAGGGGATGCCGAAGCGGAAGCCATTCTCTCTTTCCAGATCGCGCTTCTCGAAGACGACAATCTTGCCGCACCGGCGTTTGCGCTGATCGGCGGCGGCGAGGTCGCCAACCGGGCGTGGAGCGCGGCGATCGATCCGGAAATCGCCTCCTATGAGGAGGCCAGCGATCCCTATTTCCGGGCGCGAGCATCCGATTTGCGCGATCTGCGCGATCGGGTGCAGCGGCATCTCGCAGGTGAAGCTGACCAAAGCCTGCCGTCAGGCGTGATCGTCGCGGCCGACGACATGCCGCCGTCCATGTTTCTCGCGACCGATTGGCGCGACGGCGGGTTGGTATTGCGCCGGGGAGGTCCCTCGAGCCATGTCGCCATTCTGGCGAGGTCGCGCGGGGTGCCGATGATCGTGGGCGTGGACGTCGATCAACTCGGGGACGGCAAGGACGCGTTGCTCGACGGCGACGCGGGGGTCCTCGTTCTCGACCCCGACGCCGATGTCCGGGCGATCTTTCGCCAACGCCGCGCCGAACAGTCCGAGGCCGGGCAGGCCGCCGCATCATTCAAAGGTCGCCCGGCATTTACCGCGAGCGGCGAGCGGGTCCGGGTCATGATCAACGTCGCCGGTCTTGCCGAGCTCAGGGGGCTCGACCCCGCTGAGGTCGACGGGATCGGCCTGATGCGGACCGAGTTTCTGTTTCAGGACCGCGGAAATCTCCCCACCGAGGAGGAGCAATATCAGATCTACAAGCGAATGGTTGAATGGGCCGACGGCAGGCCCGTGACCATCCGCACCCTCGACGCCGGAGGCGACAAGCCGGTCGCGGGGTTGACACCTGTTGGCGACATCAATCCATTTCTCGGCGTGCGGGGTGTGCGGCTGTCGTTGCGGCATCCAGACGTATTTCGCGCGCAGTTGCGGGCGCTCGCACGCGCAGCTGTCGCAGGAAATCTCAAGGTGATGATCCCCATGGTCACGGTGCCGGAGGAACTTGACCACTGCCGCGCGCTGCTCAAAGAGGCTGTCGAGGAGCTGCGAAGCGAGGGCCGCGAGGCGCTGATGCCGCCGCTTGGCATGATGGTCGAGGTGCCGGCAGCGGCGTTGACCATCGAGGATTTTGACGCCGACTTCTTTTCCATCGGCAGCAACGATCTCATCCAATATGTGGCTGCCGCGAGCCGGGATGAACCGCAACTCGCCGATCTTGCCCGCCCCTCGCGCGCGGTGTTCGGCCTGATCGGGCATGTCGTCAAATATGCCGATGGCTTGGGGCGCGAATCCAGCCTGTGCGGCGATCTTGCGGGCGAACCCGAACAGGCCGCAACGCTTCTCGAACAGGGCTTGCGCACCTTTTCGGTGACGCCCGGAGCGCTCGGGCCGGTAAAGGCTGCGATCGCCCGCTATTCCGGCGCCGCCGCATGAGCACGCTAGCAACGCCTGAAAGCTCCCAGCATTTGATCGCGGCCTACAAGGCCATCCTTCGCGATGTGCTGGATCGGCGCCCGTCCGGCATGCGCCAGCGGCTGGCTGAAGCGCTCGGCAAGAACCGCAGCTTCATCACGCAAATTGCCAACCCGGCCTATCAGACGCCGATCCCGGCCCAGCATGTTCATGCCATCATTCAGGTCTGTCATTTCTCGGTGCAGGAACGGGACAAGTTTATCGACGCCTATCACCGCGCGCATCCGCGGCGGCTGCTTCTGCTCAAGGAGCGGGAGCGGAGCCGGCGATTGACGCTGATGCTGCCCGATCTTGGGTCGGAACAGAAAAACCACAAGTTGGACTCGCTGCTCAGTGAGTTTGCGGAGAAAGTTGCAAGACTGATCGAAGACAGCTGACTCCGAAGCAAAGAGAAACGGGAGGGCGCGATGAAGAAGCTGATCAACGCCGCAGAGGACGTGGTAAGTGAAAGTCTTGCAGGATTCTGTGCAGCGCATTCCGATATCGTGCTCATGGGCGAGTCTGCGCCGTTCGTGCTGCGCCGGCGTCTCAAGCCGGGCAAGGTTGCCCTGGTGTCGGGCGGAGGCTCCGGACACGAGCCGCTTCACTCAGGCTTTGTCGGGCACGGCATGCTGGATGCCGCCTGTCCCGGTCAGGTTTTTACTTCGCCGACGCCCGATCTCATTCTCGCCGCTGCCGAGGCCGCGGACACCGGCGGTGGCGTGTTGTTCATCGTCAAGAACTACGAGGGCGACGTCATGAACTTCGACATGGCGCGCGAGATGACGGAAAAATCGGTGGCGACCGTGATTACCGATGACGACGTGGCGGTGGAAACCTCGACCTTTTCGACCGGACGACGCGGCGTTGCCGGCACCCTGATCGTGGAGAAAATCGTAGGCGCTGCCGCTGAAGAGGGACGCAATCTCGCCGCCCTGAAAGCCCTGGGCGATCGCGTCAACGCGGCGACGCGCTCGATCGGGATCGCATTGACGAGTTGCACGGTTCCGGCAGCCGGCAAGCCGACTTTCGACCTCGCCGAGCACGAAATGGAGGTCGGTGTCGGCATCCATGGAGAGCCGGGGCGCCGTCGCGTCAAGCTCAGGCCGGCTGCCGAGATAGCGGCGGAGATGGTCAACGCCATCATCGCCGACCTGGGCGCGCGGGTGCGTGGCGAAGTAATTTTGTTGATCAACGGCTTCGGGGCAACGCCGCTTTCGGAGCTCTATCTGATGTACGATGCCGTGCGCAGATTGCTCGAATCGTCCGGTAGCATCGCTGCGCGGTCTTTGGTAGGGAATTTTGTTACGTCGCTCGATATGGCAGGTTGCTCAGCGACGGTAACGGTCCTTGACGAGGAGATGAAGCGCCTCTGGGATGCGCCGGTCTGCACGCCGGCTTTGCGCTGGGGAATGTAATACTCGAACGGCAGGCCGGGGAAGGTGGGTGATGGGAGGACGTAAGTTCAGTCGGGAGTTCCAGGTCGAGGCGGTCAGGACCACACGCCAACTGGGCGCGCTCGCGCATAAGCGGCGGTTTTTGGCAGGCTATCAAGGTTTCGCCTCGCCAGTTAGTTAGGCTGCCCTTCGATGGGTGAACAGGGCTTCTTCCACTGTGGGTATCGCGACGTAGCGGACCCCCGCTATCATGTGTGACCCACTCTCATCGAAAGTGGGTGTTAGGCCTATCCGTCTCCCGACTCGCTCCTCCAAATGCGCGGTTCGATCCGATCGCCCCTTTATCGAACGGGTTTTTTTGCACATAGGAATCCTTATCTCGTCGCTTGGCAGCGGCGCTGACTTGGTCGTGCAGTTCGTGGTATTGCTGGCGGAGTTCATTTTCGCGGAGCGGTCGATTCTGACTGCGCATCTAACCTATTGATTTATCCAGGGGCTGAATCCGCTGTTTCGTCAGAAAATCCGTTGAAATGATTGAGGATCCGGGCGAATTTTGATTCCTCCATACGGAGGTTCGAATCCTCCCGCCCCAGCCAGCTTTTGAATAAAGTCAGCCACTCGCCGACCCCTTCATCCTGCGACAAACACCAGCAGGGCACCGTTCCCGGCGGCGGGAGGGACACAAAGGGCGCCGCTGCTCCGAACGCCGGCGGAGCCGATCGCTTTCTCCGCAGCCGCGAGATCCGATGTGGCAAGCACGAGACCCGCGCCGCCGCTCTCGGGAAGTCCGGCGAGCGAGACCGCAGGATATCGCCCCGCCAATTGTGTCTTGGTGAGGAAGATGAAATCGGCGCGGTCCGCGCCGGACGGCACGGCAACGCCGCCGTCTGGCTCCGCCTTGACCTGGCCGTCGATCATGCGCGCCAGATGCGCAGCATCTTTGGCTGGCTCGGCGGAGATCACCACGGCCTGCTTGAGGCATTTCGCGCCATTGGCGTGCTTCATGAGTTCGGGAATCCAGACCGTTTCCCGCGTCTTGTGCTGACAGGCGAAAATGCGCAATCCAGCCGGCGCCTCGGCCATCGGCCATTGGAAAATCCTGAACTTCGCCGCGGACTGGCTGCCATCCGGCATCGTTACCGGCCGTTCGAAATCGATCGGGCCGACCGCGTCGTAACCGCGCGCGCGAATTTCATCTGCGCCCGCGGCGGAATCGACCGCCGTGAATGCGACACGCTCGATGCCTTCGCCGCGTTTCGCCAGAAATGCGCGGGTCGGAGCATTGTGTTCGGTTTCAACGAGTACGCCGAGCAATTCTATGTAATCGGGATCGAGCATGATGATGTAATTGCCGGATCCCAATTTGGCGCTGTGGGTGCCGCGCGGTGATACCGTGAAACCCAGGCGCTTCCAGTTCTCGGCGGCCTTGTCGAGATTCTTGACGACGACGACGGCGTGATCAATTCCAATGACGTTTTTGAGTGGCACTCTTCCATTTCCCCGGCATGACTTGGCATACTGAGCTAACCAGATCGATCAGGCGCCGGCAAGATAGCCTTCCCTTGCTGACGCAAGTGCAGTCTGTTCGACCGGTCTCGAAAGGATGACGATGGATATCACGAATGTCCGATGGCCCGACTCGCTGTGGGCCGCGTCGACGCCTCCCGGTCCCGCGGGGATTTGATTTCAACCATGGGAGCAAAAGTGTGAAGGCCGTCTATACTGAGCTGCATCGGAGCCATGATCCGCAATTCTTTCTGGTTCGCGGCGTCATCAAGCGCACCACTGAGCAGCCCGAACGCGCGGATCGGCTGCTCGCGGGGCTGAAGACGGGCAAGCACGACCTGATCGAGCCGAGCGTTTTTGGGCAGGGCCCGCGCGCCAGGGTTCATAGTCCGGAATATCTCGGCTTTCTTTCCGAGGCGTGGGACGCCTGGCTCGCACTTGGAGATTCGGGCGCTGAGATGATCGCCAACGTGCATCCGGTGCGCAACGCTGCGACTTACCCGACCCACATTGTCGGCCGTCTCGGCTGGCATACGGTCGATACGGCCTGCCCGATCGGCCCCGGCACCTGGGCCGCCGCTTGCGCTGCCACGGATGTGGCGACGACGGCAGCGCAGCTGGTTTCGGACGGCGAGGACGCGGTCTATGCACTCTGTCGTCCTCCCGGTCATCACGCCTATCGCGACCTCGCCGGTGGCTTTTGCTTCCTCAACAACAGCGCGATCGCGGCCGCCCATCTGCGACTGAGGCATGAACGCGTGGCCATCCTCGACGTCGATGTCCATCATGGTAACGGAACGCAGGGCATTTTTTACGAACGGCCCGACGTTCTCACGGTTTCGATCCATGCCGACCCGATCTTCTTCTACCCTTTCGTCTGGGGCTTTGCCCACGAGCGCGGTGCGGGTCCTGGTCTTGGCGCCAATCTGAACATTCCGCTTCCAAAAGCGACGATGGATGATGGCTACATCCAGGCGCTCGGTACGGCGGAAAAGACGATCCGGGCCTTTGCGCCAGGTGCTTTGGTCGTGGCCCTCGGGCTCGATGCGTCGGAGCATGATCCGCTCGCGGGTCTTGCGGTAACCACCGACGGATTCCGCCGCATCGGTGCGACTATCGCGCGGTTGGGGCTTCCTACTGTTTTCGTCCAGGAAGGCGGATATCTGTCGGAGATTCTCGGGGCCAATCTGGCGGCGACGCTTGCGGGTTTCGAACAGGTTCGCTGAACCACTCCGACGCTTTGCGTCACCTTAGCGAGGCCGGCTCACGTTCGAATGTCTCGTCGATTGGAATTCCCGCACCTTGCCATGTCCGAGCCTTCGCGAAATCTGCTGGCTCGCATTTTTGAGCGCGGCGATGTCAGCCGGTTTCGGTTTACCCGGAAGAAACTGAATCGAGCCGACGATCGCCAGCGCGGCGACGCAAGCATCGTGGTCGTCGAAGATCGGGGTCGCAACCGCGTTGATGCCCAGCATGGCTTCCTCCGGTGCCGACGCGTAACCGCGTTTGGCGATGTCGAACAGCTCCTTTTCGATGCGCTCCGGATCGGTAATCGTCTTTTCGGTGAAGGCGGCAAGGGTGCGCGCCAGAGTTCGGGTTCGGAACGGCTGCGGCGCGAAGGCGAGCAAGACCTTGCCCTGGGCCGAGGCGTGAAACGAAAGCTCGCTTCCCGAGCGCACGCCGATCTCGATCGGTGACATGCTGGCGAGCTTTGCAAGCACGAGCGCGCCGTGCGGCGTCATCTCCGACAGCACGACGGTGTGGCCGAGCGCGTCGCGCAGTTCACGCATCGGTCCCTCCGCAACCTGCACAAGATCGGTGTCGGGCGCCAAACGTGCCAGCAAGCGGCTCTTGGGGCCTATCGCATAGCGGCTCGTCGCCGGATTCTGCGTGAGGTAGCCGCGCTCGACCAGCGTATGCAAATGCCGATGCACGGACCCTTTGGTGACGCTGAGCCGGTCCGCGATCTGCGTCACCCCCATCTCCTCGCCGGAAAAGGCGACCGCTTCCAGGACGTCGATCGCAAGCTCGACCGAACGCACGCCCGCCGCACCATCTTCGACCATGACCTGCCTCGACTTCTCGGGATATGTTGTTCGCGATAACAAAACAGAATATGCGTATTGGAGACGGAATCCAAGTGTGGAGCGCCGAATTGGCCGAAAATCCATATGAAAAGCGGATTCTTGGCTGTTATGCGGAAGGGTCATTGACAGGCCGGCCGGCCAATAGCTAGTTTGTCGGAAACATCGTTTTGTTGTCGCGAACAAGTATCCGGGTGAGGAAACCATGGCTTCGAATGCAGAATCGGGTGGGAATCTCGATCGACGGATCGACAATCTGCTGCAGGGCGCGATTGATCCGCACGTGCACAGCGGTCCGTCGATCGCCCCCCGCGCCCTCGATCACGTTGAACTGGCAAAGACGGCATCGGCCGCCGGCTTCGCGGCGGTGGTCACGAAAGACCATGACTACAGCGGCGTGATGACGGCAGCGCTGATTGCGAGGAATTTCCCGGAACTGAAGACCAAGGTCTACTCGGGCATCGCGCTGAACAACGTCATTGGCGGCTTCAACCCCTACGCGGTCGAGCATACCGCGGCGATGGGTGGCAAGATCGTCTGGATGCCGACGCTCGCCGCGGAGAATCATTTGCGCTGGCAGGCGGCGGCAAAATGGGTGCACCCCGCCTCGACCGACAAGATACGTCCCGCCGTCGGAATCCCCGTGCTGGACGCCAACAAACAAGTCCGCGATGACGTCAAAGAAGTGCTCGATGTCATCGCAAAAACCGACATGGTGCTGGCCAGCGGCCATCTTCACGTCAGCGAGACATGGCTGGTGTTCGAGGAAGCCAAACGCCGCGGCGTGAACCGGATGGTTCTCACCCATCCGGAGGACATCGTCGACGCCAGCATGAACGACGTCAAGGGAATTGCGGCCATGGGAGCCTTCGTCGAACATTCGCTCTGCATGTTTATCGAAGGCTCGAAGTTCAAATCCTGTGAGTCCGAGGATTTGAAAAAGCATATCGATGCCGCGGGCGTAGACCAGACGATTCTGTGCTCGGACCTCGGACAGACCGGCACCTTCAGTCCGCTTGAAGGCTTTCGCCGGGGCATCAAACTGTGCATCGACCTCGGCTACGACGATGCGCAGATCAGGAAGATGGTTTCGCTGAATACGGCTCGCGCACTCGGGATCGAAGCGGACCTGCCGGCGCAGCACTAACGCTTCGCCGCGCCTGGATGTAAGATTTTTGCAAGAAAAGCCTGTAGGGAGGCCATCTATGTACGATGTCAGCGATCCGCGCGCAGCCTTGGCCAAGGCTTCGGCTGCCAAGGAGACGGCCAATGGTCCGTTCGGCGGCGCCGAATATATCCGTTTCTACAAGGAGCCGCCGCAGGAAACCGGTCCCGCCGGGAAAACCTGGTACGGGCGCGGTCAAAACTTCATCATGGCCGTCACCGATCCCAACAAGGACGCGGTGTTGGCGCGCGAGTCCCAGCCGGATGAATACGTCGTCCTGATTCCAGACGCGACGACGGTGGTCGAGATCACGACCAAGGACGGCACGCAGCGCGTGGCCGGAAACTCGCTCGCCTTCGTTCCGCCCGGGCCCTCCAGCGTGCGCGTCATCGAGCCGGGCCGGATCGTGCGGATGTTTACGATGAGGTCCACCGATCTGGCCGACAAGTGCAGCAACCGCGCGTCTTATGCTTCCGCAAAACCATATGTCGCGCCGGCCGCGCCATGGCCCGAGCCCAGCGGCGGTTTCAAGCTGCGCGTCTACAATGTGGATGTGCCACCCGAGAAAGGCCGTTTCGGCCGCATCTGGCGCTGCACGACTTTCATGGTCAACTTTATTGATCCGTACCATGGCCCGCGCGACGCCACCAGGCTGTCGCCGCATTTTCACGATGACTTCGAGCAGTGCTCGCTCGCGCTCGAGGGGGAATTCATCCACCATTTGCGGTGGCCGTGGACCGTCAACAAGAACCACTGGCGGAACGACGATCACGAGCTATGCGGCAGTCCGTCGATGGCGGTCATCCCGCCGCCGTCGGTTCATACGACGGAAGCGGTCGGCGCCGGAGTCAATCAGCTGGTTGACGTGTTTTGTCCGCCGCGCATCGATTTTTCCCAGAAGCCGGGATGGGTTCTGAACGCCGACGACTATCCGATGCCGTGACATCAACTCCTCAAGCGCCGGACCCATTTTCATGAACCCATCCGCCTCATCGTTCCGACAGCGCCTGGCTGCGCATGAGCCTTTGATCGGCACGTTTCTCAAGACGCCAACCAGCCACGCCACTGAGATCATCTGCGGACTCGGATTCGATTTCGTCGTGATCGATCAGGAGCACGGTCCGTTTGACCGAACGTCGACCGATATTGCGTTGCTGGCCGCGCACGCGCTCGGCGTGCCCGCACTGGTGCGCGTACCTGGACCCGATGCGATCCTCTCGGTGCTTGATGGCGGCGCGATGGGCGTCCTGGTGCCTCACGTCGCGAGCGCGGCTTACGCCCGCAAGGTCGCCGCGACCTGTCGCTATCGCGGCGGCAGCCGTGGCTTTGCCACCAGCACGCGCGCCGGGCGTTACACCGCGGTTCCGATGTGGCCCCACATCGCCAAATCCGACGCCGAGGTCGTCGTCGTTGCGCAGATCGAGGACCCCGAGGCGTTGACGGAAATCGAGGCCATTGCAGCGGTCGAGGGCATCGATTCCCTTTTCATCGGCCGCGGCGACCTCACGGCCGCGTTCGGCGACGAATCGAGCGACCCGCCGCAGGTGCGCAAGGCCGTCGAGAGGATTTCCGGGGCCGCACGCAAGGCGCACAAGGCGATCAGCGTCTATGTTGGCGGCGGGGCCGAGGCCAGCTGGCTTCAATCGCTCGGTGCCAGCATGTTCGTCCTGTCATCCGATCAGGGATTCCTGCGCCAGGCTGCGGCGAAAGGATTGAGCGAGCTACGCCAGATCGCGGCCGCGCCGGCGTGAGGAAAATTGTGCGGACGCACGTTGGTGTGAAACGGGGTACGAAAAATAAGGCGGCAAGGGGAGGGGAAGTTAAATGAAATTGGCAAAAGCGATTGCTGTAGCAACCTTGTTGTACGTCGCCCCGGCGGTCGGGGCATCGGCGCAAGAGGTCTACAAGATCGGCGCCTCGCTCGGCCTGACAGGCTACGGCTCGTCGACCGACAGCCGCTGGCGCGATGGCCTCCAGCTCGCGATCGCCGCCGTGAACGCCAAAGGCGGTATCCTCGGTCACAAGCTGGAGCTCGTTTACGAAGATAACAAGTCGACCCCGCAACAGGCCGTCGTCGTCTACCGCAAGATGATGTCCGAGGACAACGTGAAGG
>JBKQRS010000309.1:0-33089 GCA_052143915.1 Bradyrhizobium sp. | reverse complement strand
TATCGCACCGAGTTCGTCGCGGTGCTGAACAACCAGCCCCAGGGCGGCTTCGTGACGCGCCGGCCTACGGTTGATGTCCCCGTTGCGAGCGGTGACTCCTGGGGCGACGGCGGCTTCGGCTTCTTTTTCCAGCGCAATCCGGACCCACAAACTGGCAATCCGCGCCGGCGCGGCGGCCAGTACTATCGTCAGGTGCAACAGGGCTGGTGGTGACACGCGGCACGCCGCGCGCAGGCCGCATGGTCGCTCAGGGTCATTTGCGACCGGGTCGACCCGGCGACAGGTCATGCATCCCCATGCAAATTAACAAATCGTGGCCCGTCGTTCTCTGAAGTAGCGAGCATACGGCTTCCGCCTTCGCTCTTCGAGCTACGGCGGACAAGTCGCCTCCAACCCGCCTTGCGGACCTATTGTACTGACGACAGGTGTACAACCTGGCGCCCGCCATTCATCGCCTTGAGACTGTTCACGTACTCCTCAGGACGCTGCCAGCGGTGAGGAACTTTCAATCCCATGAAACTTGCGATGCTGCCGATAAACGAAGTGCAATTGGATATTTCGGCATTCCAGACCGGTGAACTCGCCTGCAATTTCCTGATGTATGCGAAGACCCTTCTTGCGTCCGGCTCGTTCAAGTAAACGCGGTAATTAGCGGTCAGGTACTCCGGATCAAGATCGCCATAGCTTGCCCCGGTCTCGGACGGCACCCACGTCACATAACCGATGACATAAGCCAAAGTGTCTCCCGCGGGGGTAAGGCCCGCGACTTCAACTTGTCGCTCGCTTGTCTTCCCGTACCAGACGAAAGCGTGGCCCCAGCTGGCGGCCGTTCTGGCTCTGAAATCAACGTAGTACGGGCCCTTCGCTGATACCGGCTTCCGAGTCGGTTGTAGCGCCGCTTTCGCTTCAACGGGCGCCTCGCCGGAAACAAGCGCATTCGCGTCGACAACGCGCTTCTGGAACTCCCGTATCAGCGAAACGAAGGGTTCCGAAACGGCCGCAGTGGAAACGCCCCCAGTATCAGTCTCGTTTGCAGAAGCCGATTGGATTTCCCACGGGAACAAAACCGCGACTGCAAATCCCGCAAGCAAGCAAAGCCCTGATCTCTTCAGCCTGTTTGCCACGCTTCGCCCTTCGACTTTCTACGATAAAGTCAGTTTAGCGAGACTCAATCTAGCGAGACTCAATTTAGTGAAACTTGGGTACCGTCTGTCAGTACCGCGACACGACGGGTGCCTTGCCGATTGGGGACTTCCCGATGGGAGTCTTGCCAATCGGCATTTTGCCGACTGGAGCCTCCTGATAGACGGGCTGTTTGCGCGGAAGGTCGGCAGCGCCAGCTGCAGTCACCACGGCAAGCGTTGCAGCCGCTACAATCACAATTTTCATCACGGTACTTCCCCTCCAAGTTAGAAGAAACAAGGCAGTAACCTGCCAAGCGTTCTCCTCAGAATACGTCTACAGTGCGGCAGATAGGACCCGTTCGACAAATGGGTCTACAGTGCGGCAGATATGACACATGGGGGCCTCGATTCCTGTTGGGTCAATGAAGCGATAGCCGAACGCATTCGAAATTGACGATCGGCCGGCGTGGTCTGTTGAGAGTCATTTTGCGACCGGGCCGACCCAGCAGCGAGTCCGCCCATGTCGGCTTCGCCGCCGAATTGTGCGCTTCAGCTTGCCAGCATATGTCGGCTGCGCAATTTGCGCAGAACCGTGATTGCGAGCAATGCGGTCACCGCATCGAGTGTGGCCACAATGATAAACACGGACGTCCAACTGCCGGTCGTCTGCTTGAGGAATGCCGCGGCAGGTCCCCCTAAAATCGAGCCAACGCCTTGCGCGATATAAAGGAAACCATAGTTCGTCGCCGCATATTTCGGGCCGAACGTGTCAGTTAGGGTCGATGGGAAGAGCGAGAAGATCTCCCCCCAACCGAAAAACACAAGACCCGTCAGAACAACAAACAGAGCTGGTCGATCAATGAATGCAAACATGACGAGGATAGCAGCACATTCCAGAGAGAATGCGAGAGCCATTGTCATCTCACGTCCGATATGGTCGGAGACCCAGCCAAAGAAGGGCCGTGTCAATCCGTTGGTGAGACGCGAGAGCGTTAACGAAAGCGGCAGCGCCGCCATGCCGAATACAAGTGCGTTCGCAACATTGTATTCCTTCGCGAATGGCCCGACGTTGGAGACGACCATCAGCCCACTGGTCGACATCATGCTCATCATCAGGAATAGGAGCCAGAACGTCGGGGTTTTCAGCATTTCGGCCGGTGCATAGCTGCGTTTCGACTGCATCGTGGTGGCCGATGCGGTCGTGTAGCCCGCCGGTTGCCAGCCTTCCGGCGGTATCCGCAGCCATTGCGCAGCGATGATACCTATGACGCCCTGAATGATGCCCCACACAACCAGCGTATGCGCATAGCCGGCGCTCTTGATCATGCTGTCGATCGGAAAGCTGGTAAAGATCGCACCAAACCCATAGCCCGCGGCGGCGAGTCCCGTCGCCAGTCCACGCCGGTCGGGAAACCAACGCACCATCAGGCCAATGATTCCGACATAGATGATGCCGGTGCCGAACCCGCAAATTACACCGTAGGTGAGATACAACGCCCAGATATTGTCGACGTAACTGGAAAGTATCCAGCCGCCACCCGACATCAGCGCACCAATGGATATCAGAAGGCGCGGACCAAATTTATCAACGAGATAGGCCTGCAGCGGCGAGCACCAAGTTTGCAAAATAATGAGAAGAGAAAATGTCCACTGCAGCTCGGCAAGCGTCGTTCCAAGTTTCTGGTTGAGCGGTCCGGTAAACAACGTCCAGACATATTGCGGCGACGAGATCGTCATCATGGCGACCAAACCGAGAATGAGCTGATACCAACGGTTCCAGTACCATGCAGTCGGAATGGCCGGCGCTACTGCTGTCATGCCAGATACCCCTTTTTAACAACGGGTCGGGTCCGTCCCCGACTGTATGAAGATTATCGTTCTGCCGGTTGGGGATCGCAATGGCGGAAATCGCGTAGCAAAACAGCGCGTAGGATGGTTGGAGCGAAGCGATACCCATCTATTTTCGTCTATGAAAGCGATGGGTTTCGCAAAGGGCTCAACCCATCCCACGAGCTACGAGCTTTCCCCCATTCGCTCGACAAGATGCGCACGCGAGGGTGCAGGGTCAAACCGATCGGCGAAATATTGCGTTTCGTTGGCGACCAGTCCTTCGCGGAATTCCATGATGCTCACCGCGTAAGACGGTATGTCGTCATAGGATAGTACGAATTCAGTGACCCAGAGATCGCCGCTGCCGATAATTCGCCGGACCGTAAAACGCTTCTTGTTTGGTTGGACGAATCGGCTCTGTTGAATGTTGTGCCGACCGCGGATCCGCTCGCCCGATTGCGGATAATCAAGCACGGCATCCTCACGGTAGATTTCATGTTCGACCTTGAAATCGCTCGCGTCCGAAGCATCCCAATGGCGCTCCAGCGCCACCCGCACGGTTCGATCATCCATCTCAATCTCCCACCTACGCTCCCGGTTGGTGTGAGGCTATGCCTGGGGGGAGCCCCCGACAATATGCGGATTTCGTCGGCCAGCGCAGGAACGACGAGAGATCATGACCTACATCGTCGCTCCAAGCACCCAGGGCGCAAATTCGGCGCCGCCGAAGTCAAAGTTTTCGCTCTTGGTCGGCTGCCCCGAAGCGGTCTTGAGTATCAGGTCGAAAATCCGCTGGCCGCATTGCTGCACGGTCTCCTCGCCGTCGAGGATGGTGCCGCAATTGACGTCCATGTCGTCTTCCATACGCTTGTACATCGCCGAGTTGGTCGCAAGCTTGATCGAGGGTGCGGGCTTGCAGCCAAACACGCTGCCGCGCCCTGTCGTGAAGCAGACGAGGTTGGCGCCGCCGGCGACCTGCCCCGTGGCCGCTACCGGGTCGTAACCGGGCGTGTCCATGAAGACAAAGCCCTTCTTGGTGACGGCTTCCGCATAGTTCAGGACGTCGACGAGATTGGTGCTGCCGGCCTTCGCCATCGCGCCGAGCGATTTTTCCAGGATCGTGGTGAGGCCGCCGGCCTTGTTGCCGGGGCTGGGATTGGCGTTCATCTCGGCGCCTTCGCGCGCGGTGTACTCTTCCCACCAGCGCATCAGCGCCACCAGTTTTTCGCCGACCTCGCGGCTGACCGCGCGGCGGGTCAGCAAATGCTCGGCGCCATAGGTCTCGGGCGTCTCCGACAGAATGACGGTGCCGCCGTGCCGCACCAGTAGATCGCTCGCCGCGCCCAGCGCCGGGTTGGCGGAGACGCCGGAATAGCCATCGGAGCCGCCGCATTGCAGCGCCACCGTCAGCTCGCTCGCGGCTACAGGCTCGCGCTTCACCTTGTTGGCGTCGGTGAGCGCCTCACGCACAAAGGCGATGCCGGCCTCCACCGTCTTGCGGGTGCCGCCGATCTCCTGAATCTCCAGTTCGCGCAGCCGGCCGGCGAGCTTCTGCTCCTGCATCAACCCGCCGATCTGGTTGACCTCGCAGCCGAGACCCATCACGACGACGGCGGAAAAATTCACATGCCGCGCGTAGCCGCCGAGCGTCCGGCGCAAGATCGTCAGCGGCTCGCTCGAGGTCATGCCGCAGCCGGTCTTGTGGGTGAGCGCGACCACACCATCGACGTTGGGGAAATCGGCCAGCGGATTGTCGCCGGTGAACGGGTTCTTCTCGAAGACATCGGCGACCATGCCCGCGACATGCGCGCTGCAATTCACCGACGTCAGGATGCCGATATAGTTGCGGGTCGCCACCCGTCCATCCGGACGGCGGATGCCGTCGAAGGTCGCGGGCAGGTCGAAGTTTGGCACAGGCCTAACGTCGACGCCAAAGGCATAGTCCTTGGCAAAATCGCCCATGCCGCAATTCTGGGTATGGACGTGCTGGCCCGGCGCAATCGGCGCGGTCGCAAAGCCGATGATCTGGCCGTAACGACGGATCGGTTCACCGACCGCAACGGCGCGGATCGCAACCTTGTGGCCGGCGGGAATGCGCTCGCGCGTGGTCACGCCATCGGCCACCACCGTGCCGGGCGGAAGGCTCGAGCGCGCGATCAGCACGCCGTCATCGGGGTGCAATCGAATGACGGGTGCTGGCGCCATGTCGTGTCTCCGCTTGGATCAGCTTACGCGTTGCCGTTGGAATCCTTGCGGGTCTGCGCGACCTGCATCTTGGCGTAGGTCGCCAGCAACCCGCTGTCGTTGAACAGGGTCACAAGCTTGAAGCCCATGTTGATCGCTCGCGTCGCGCCAACCGCGCCACTGCAGTGAATACCCGGATGGAGGCCGCGCTTGCCGCACTCCTTCACGATCTTCTCGTAGATCTTGAGGATCTCCGGCTCTTCGCGATCGAGCTTCGGCACCAGGCCATAGGAGAAGCCGAGATCAGAGGGACCGATATAGACGCCGTTGATGCCTTCGACATCGAGGATCGATTCCATGTTCTCGATGGCGGTCTTGGTCTCCATCATCGGGAGCAACACGATTTCCTCGTTGGCGGTCTGCTGATAGGTACCGGCCGAGCCGTACATTCCGGAACGGATCGGGCCGTTCGAACGCGTGCCGCGCGGCGGGTATTTGCTGTAGGCGACCAATTTCTCGGCCTCTTCCCTGGTGTTGATCATCGGACAGATCACGCCGTAGGCGCCGCCGTCGAGCACCTTGCCGATGATGCCGGGCTCATTCCACGGCACGCGCACCATCGGCGTCACCGGATGGCCGTTCATGGCCTGAAAGCATTGCACCATCGACAAATAATCCTGCACGCCGTGCTGCATGTCGACGGTTACGCTGTCGAAGCCGCATTGCGCCATCACCTCGGCCGAAAAGCCGGAGGGAATCGCAAGCCAGGCGTTCACCACCACCTTGCCGGACGCCCATATTTCCTTGACCTTGTTCGCCATTGTTTTTCCTCTGCTTCGCAATTTGTATCCGTCATCCCGGGCCAGCAACCAGTCTCAGCTTGTAGCGCCGGATTGCCTCGTTGGCTCGCACTGACGGCGCATTACTGGGTTGCCCTTTGGATACTTGCCTCGCTCACGCCGACGTCGCGGGCGGTGTTGACAATCGCGGCCCAGGTATCGTCCGGCAAGGGCACGCCATGGCTGGTGCGCTCGGTGCGCATCCTTGCTTCCGGCTCGCCCGGGATCAGCACGGCATCGACGCCGGCGGCGGGCCTGGTGTCCTTGAAGTAGCTGATGTAGCGCGAAATCTCGCCGTCGAAGAAATTGGCGGGATCGACTACCCTGGGATCGACATAAACCGCAAACATGCCGTTGGCAAAGCGCCGGTTCGGCCCGGTCGCACCGGTGCCGGTCAACGCACCGCCGAGCAGCTCGCAGATCAGCGCCAGGCCCGAGCCCTTGTGTTCGCCGAAGGCGCGAATCGCGCCCTTGCCCTGGCTATGATCGCGCGGCCCGTCCGCCACGTAGGGGCCGTACAACACCGCCGGATCTTCGCTCAAATGGCCGTCGAGATCGATCAGCGCGCCCTTCGGCAATTTCTTGCCGCCCCGGCTCGCGACCAGCACCTTGCCTTCGGCGACAATCGAGGTCGCAAAATCCAGCACAACCGGCCCCCGCCCCTGGCGCGGGATGCCGACGCAATAGGGCGCGGTGGAGAGCCGCCGCTCGACACCGCCATAGGGCGCGACCAGTACCGAACCCGCCGCGTTGACGAAGTGGATCGATACCAGGCCCGCGGCCGCCGCCATTTCGGCCCAGTCGCCGACCCGGCCGATATGCCCGGCATTGCGCAGCGCCACGGCGGCAAGGCCGGCTGCCTTGCATTTTTCGATGCCGATCTTGACGGCCTGGGGCGCAACGGTCTGCCCGTAACCGAACTTGCCATCGACCACCGCCAGCGAGGGCGTATCGACCACGAGCTCGGCGGTCTGGTTGGGAACGACGGAGCCCATCTTCTTCCATCGGATATAAACGGGCACCCGGATCACGCCGTGGCTGTCGTGTCCGGTCAAATTGGCGGTCGTCAGGTAAGTCGCGATGCGGCGGGCTTCCTCCGGCGAGGAGTCGGCGTGGTTGAAGACTTCGGTGACGAAGTCGATCAGATTTTGAACCTGTATGGTAACCATGGACTTTGTCGCTCTTCTTATCGGCTAGGCGCTTGCTTTGGCGTGACCGCCGAGATAGGCGGCGCGGATGGCTTCATTGCCCCACAATTCGTCGGGCTTGCCGCCCAGCACAATGCGCCCCGTTTCCAGGACGTAGCCGTGGTCGGCGACGGAAAGTCCCATGCGCGCGTTTTGCTCGACAAGCAAGACCGTCGTATTGCGCCGGATTTCCGAGATGATCCGGAACACCGCCTGCACGATGACGGGTGCCAAGCCCAGCGACGGTTCATCGAGCAGCAACAGACGCGGCTTCGCCATCAGGCCACGCGCCACCGCAACCATCTGCAATTGGCCGCCCGAGAGGGTCCAGCCGAGCGCATTGGAAAAGGTACGGATATCCGGAAACAGATCGAACATCGCGTCGGCTTCACGCGACAGCTCCGATTTGCCGATGCGCCGGTTCGAGGCGCCGAGCATGATGTTTTCCTTGACCGAGAGACCAGGGAATACCCGCCGCCCCTCCGGCACGTGGGAGATTCCGAGCCGGACGATCGCCTCCGGCCCGAGGCCCACAATCGACTTGCCGTCGAACAGGATTTCACCCGCGGCCGGCCTTGTCAGTCCGGAGATCGCGCGCAGCGTGGTCGACTTGCCGGCACCGTTGGCGCCGAGCAAGGTCACCACCTGCCCTTCCTCGACGCTGATCGAGACGCCGCGCAAAGCTTCGATCTCGCCATAGAGCACGATCAGATCGTTGATCTGGAGCAGCGCCATTATTCGGTTCCGAGATAGGCGGAGACGACGTCGGGGTGGCGCAGGACCGCCATGGATTCGCCGTCCGCGATGCGGCGTCCGAAATTGAGCACGGTGATGTGCTGGGCGGCCTCGGAGACCAGCGTCATGTCGTGATCGATGATCAGGATGGTCAGGCCCTGGGCCGCGATGCGCTTCAGCAACGCATGAAGTTCGAGCTTCTCGCTGGAGTTCAGGCCAGCCGCAGGTTCGTCAAGCAGCAGCAGGGTCGGATTGGCCGCGAGCGCGCGGGCGATCTCGATCAGCCGCTGATGCCCGTAGGAAAAACTGGAGATCAGTTCGTTGGCGCGGGCGCCGAGCCCGACAAAGGTCAATGCCGACATCGCCCGCTTGTTCAGCGCGTCGTCGCCGCCTGCGCCGATCAGCGTATTGCCCGGCCGCTCGGCGCCGATCACGACGTTTTCGAGCGCCGTCATCGAGCGGAACAGCCGGATATTCTGGAACGTCCGCCCCAACCCGGCAGCCGCCCGCTGATGCGGCGGCATATCGGTGATGTCGGTGCCGTCGAGGGTGACCTTGCCGGCGGTGGCCTTGTAGAGGCCGGAGAGCACGTTCAGCGTCGTGGTCTTGCCGGAACCGTTCGGCCCGATCAGTGCATGAACGCCGCCGCGCTTGACCTCGATATCGACGTTGTCGACGGCCTTGAGGCCACCGAAATGCTTGGCGAGGCCTTTGACGGCGAGAACGATGTCGCCGCCGATCGTCGCGGGAGCGAGTTGTAACGCGAGACCGGCGGCATGCACCTTTGCCTTGGCGTGCCAGCGCTGGGTCGCGATCTTGATAAATCCCCAGATGCCGTCCGGCATGTAGCGGATAATCAGGATGACGGACAAACCGTAAATGGCGAGATAGAGCCCGGGAACGCTCTTCAGGAACCGCAGCCATTCCGGGATCAGGATCAACAGGCCGGTGCCGATCGCCGAGCCGATCGGCGAGGCGACGCCGCCGAGCAGGGACATGGTGAGGAACACGACCGACTCGGCGAAGGAGAACTGGTCGGGACTGACATAGGCGAAACCGCCCGCGAACAGGCCGCCGGCCAATCCGCCGAGCACCGCGCTCAGCGCAAAGGCCGAAACCTTGGTGCGGAAGACGTCGATGCCGACGACGCCTGCAGCAAGCTCGTTATCGCGTACCGCGCGCATGGCGCGCCCAAGCCGGGTATCTGTGAGATGCCAGACCGCATAGCCGACCAGCGCCAGCATGGCGACGCAAAAGGCGAGATAGGATTGGGCCGACTGAAACAGAGCCGGTCGGCCGATATTCGACACGCCGTCGGGCCCATGGGTGAGCCAGATGGTGTTGATCATCACCAGCGTGACGATCTGCTGAAACGAGATCGTCACCATGGCAAGGTAATGCCCGCCGAGCCGCAGCGTCGACATGCCCAGCGACGCGCCGGCCAAAAGCGCGACGACGCATCCGCCGGCAAGGCTCAGCCAATAGCTGAGATGATAGTCCGAGGTTCCGATACCGACGGCATAGGCGCCAAGGCCGAAAAATGCGGCCTGCGCCAGGTTGATCTGCCCGCACAGGCCGAGCACGACCGAAAGCCCGAACACCGCGATCGCAAATGTCGTCGCTTCCATCAAGATGTTGAGAACATAGCCGTCGAATTGCATCGTGGCGGCAAGCGCCACGAGAACAGTTGCGCCTGCGAAATACGGCAGGTGACGAAGCAACAATGGTTTTGTGCGTGGGCTCGCCACGGCCATTGCCATGTTTTCGCTGGGGGCGCTCATGCTTTCTCCGCGACACGTTCGCCGAAGATGCCCTGAGGCCGGAACACCAGAAATGCCACCAGCACGAGGAAGGCGAAGCCGTCCTTGTAGGGAACGGAAATATAGGCCGCGCCAAACGTCTCGATGATGCCGAGCGCGAGCCCGCCGATGATCGCGCCGGCGACGTCGCCGAATCCGCCGATGATGGTGGCGGCGAAGGCCTTTAGTGCGATCGTCGATCCCATCTGGATCGAAACGAACAGGACCGGCGCGACCAGGATGCCTGCGAGGCCGCCGAGCACCGCCGAATAGATGAAGGTGATCATGATCATGGTGGAGACGGAAATGCCGAGCAGCGAGGCCATCTCCTTGTCCTGCGAGGTCGCCTGCAATTTCTTGCCCAGCATGGTGTGCTCGAAGAACCAGTAGTTGAAGATCACCAGCACGATCGTCACCGCGATGATCAGCAGATACTGGCTGTCGAGATAGACCGGCCCGAGCTGGATGCCCGGCGTCTCGAACCACCCTTCCAGCACCTGCGGCTGCGGCCCGTAGATTGCCAGCACCGAATTGGCGAGCAGGATCGAGGCGCCGATGGTCGCGATGATGACGGGCAGGAAGCTGCGGTGACGCAGCGGATAATAGACCCCGAGGTTGAAGATCGCGCCGAGTAGCGCCATGCCGGCCAGCGCGAGCAGGAACGACAGCCAGTACGGCCATCCCAGATCCACCGCGAACACCACCATCAGATAGGCGGCGACCATCGAGAATTCGCCTTGCGCAAAGTTCACGACATTGGTGGCGCGGAAGATCAACACGAAGCCGAGCGCGACAAGCGCGTAGACGGCGCCGATGCCGATGCCGGTAAAGAGCAATTGCAGTGCGAGATCCATGGAAATGCCCGGCGGGAGGATTTTAGACCTTGCTGTTGTTCTTTGTTACCGCAGGCCGACGTCCGGTGGAACGATCAGCGCGACACGGGCCATCGCGCATTTTGATATGCGCGTTGGATGCGGCCGGCCCCTCCGCGATCCGGAGGACCCGGCCATGCGATCAATCGTTGAACTCGATATGCTTGTCGAAGACGATCGTCCCCTTCTCGTTCCGTACGACGTTATACCCGTGCAGGCCGTCGCCATTCTGGTCGAAATTATACTCGCCTTCGGCGCCAGGGAATTTTTTCAGCGAAAGAATGGCCTCGCGGATTTTTGCCGGATCGGTCGAGCCCGCCTTGTTGATCGAGGCCGACAGGATAGTGACGGCATCGAAGGTCCAGGCGCCCTGGATGTCGGGTGCGGTCTTGTAGGTCTCGCGATAGGATTTACCGAATGCCCTCGGCGCGTCGCCTGATTGCTCGGCGTAATCGGCCACGCCATAGGTGCCGTACAGCGCCGGGCCCGCCAGTTTTGTCGAGGACACCGCGACCACCGAAGGCGATCCCACCCAGGGAATATTGACCCCGAGCTGGCGAAGCTGACGGGCGAAGATGGCGAGGTCGTTTTCGAAGGTGAAATAGGTGCCGAGAACATCGGCGCCCGATTGCTTCACCGCCAGCACGACCGGGGTAAAGTCCTGGCTCTGGTTGGCATAGCCCTGATCAAGGATCGCAGGCGTGCCAAGCTTTTCAAGCGCCGAGGCCAGCGCCTTGCCGCCTGCCGTTCCGAATGCGTCGGTCGAATGAACGATCGCCCATTTCTTCTTGCCGAGCGTGTTGACGCCGAAGTCGGCGATGACTCGGCCGGAATAGCTGTCATTGGGACGAAAGCGGAACAGCCATTGATTGCCCATGTGGGTGAGGTTTGGGTCGGTTCCGCCGATCATCACGGGCTTGCCGAGCTTGAGCACGTCGGGCGCCATCGCATGCACCTGGGTGGAGCGGATCGAGCCCAGAAATCCAACGATGTCGGGCTGCGCAGCCAGCTTGGAAAACGCCAGCACGATGCCGGGATTGGTGGTCTGGTCGTCCTCGATGACCAGTTCGACCTGCTTGCCGAGGACGCCGCCGGCCTTGTTGACCGCTGCGAGCGCAAGCTTGGCGCCGTTCTGCGCCCAAAGCCCCTGCTCGGCCGCCGGACCGGTCACCGGAACGCACATGCCGAACTTGATGGTAGCGGCTTGGGCCCGCGCGCCACTGAAGACGTAAGGTGCGGTAATACCTACGGCCAATCCCGCCGTAAAATCGCGTCGCGTAAGCTTCATCCATTCCTCCCGTGAGGCCAACTTGGGCGTCGGCCTTCATTTAAGTTCGCAAGTTTGAGCGAAAAACCGCCCGCGTGTCTACGGCGTGCAAGGGCAAGAGTCGATTGGCAAGAGTCGATTGGTATCGACCACCCCTCTCCGCGCAACTGGCTTCATGAATCCTCCAATTCAACATGCCGGGGTGCTCAAACAATAAGCATCGGCCCGCCCCATGTGAGATGACGCCGCGTCACGCCAATTTGCGCTGATCCGAATTGCCAGCGCCGACTTCATCACCGACGCGTAACTCCGTTAGGCAGCGCTCGAGCGCCTGCAACATCTCCTGCAGTTCGGCGAGTTTACGGGCGCCATAGCGTTCGGTCATGGCGGCGTAGATCGCTTCCGATGACGGCGCGACGGCTTCGATCAGCTGCAATCCTTTCGCGGAGATGGACAGGAGGCCACGACGCAGATCGGCTTCCGCCGCTTTGCGCTCGATCAGGTGACGCGCTTCGAGGTCCCGCAATATCCGCGAAAGGCTCGGGCCCAGCAGAAAGGCGAGACGCGCGAGTTCCGTGACCTCGATGGCGTCGACGGAGGCGAGCGCCCGCAGGATACGCCATTGCTGTTCGGTCAAGCCGTGCTCGCGCAGCGAGGGGCGGAAATGCCGCATCACGGCTTCGCGGGCCCGCAGCAACGACATCGGCAGTGAACGGGAGAACTCGCGCATCGGCACGCGCCGGGCGGCCGCCTTGCTTGCCGAACCAATACCCTCGGACGATTTTTTCCGCGCCATGCTGGATTGCCTACGATCAGGAATGGCCGAGCTGAGTTGCCAGGGCGCGACAGGTTTGCGCTGCAGCAAGCATCAATTCGGTTTGAACTAATACATTTAACATGTTAATCATATTTCCGCATCCCCTTTCGCTGATCCCGCACAACCTGGCCCGACCGAGCATGGCATTGACCAAGGACGATATCCGCCTCGCCGCCGAAAGCCTCCATCGGGCTGAGAAGACAAGGCAGCAAATCCGGCAATTATCGCTTGAACATCCCGGCATGACCATATGCCTACGCCATCCAGCAGGCGTGGATCGAGATCAAGCTCAGTGGAGGCCGCGTCATCAAAGGCAACAAGATCGGTCTCACTTCCAAAGCGATGCAAGCCGCACTTGGGATCGACGAGCCGGATTCCGGGGTTCTGCCGGACGACATGTTTTTCCCCGATGGTGGCCTTGTGCCGTCGGACCGCTTCATCGGCACGCGCGTCGAAGCCGAACTGGCGTTTATCATGAAACAGCGGCTAGCCGGACCAAACTGCACCATGTTCGACGTCCTCAACGCGACCGATTTCGTGGTGCCCGCGCTGGAAATTCTCGACACCCGGATTGAGCGCGTTGACCCCGTGACCAAATCGACTCGCAAAATATTCGATACCATTGCCGACAACGCCGCCAATGCAGGTATCGTGCTCGGGGGCCGCCCGCTGCGCCCGCTAGATGCCGATCTGCGCTGGATCGGCGCGCTGTGCTATCGCAACGGTCAATTGGAAGAAACCGGGCTTGCCGCCGGCGTGCTCAACAATCCCGCGACCAGCGTGGCCTGGCTCGCCAACAAGATCGCAGCCCTCGGGCGAGCGCTTGAGCCCGGCCAGGTGGTGCTGGCTGGATCGTTCATTCGCCCGATCGAGACTCGCAAAGGCGACACGATTCAAGCCGACTATGGCCCCTATGGCTCGGTCAGTTGTTACTTCGCTTGATGCGTCCCGCAGAATCGTTGGAGTGACCCCGACATGCCGCATTTCACGATCGAATACTCCGCCAATCTCGATTCCCGCCTCGATATGGCAGATATCGTCGAGGTGGTCCGCAAGGCGGCGGTGGAAACCGGCATTTTCCCGCTGGGCGGCATTCGTGTCCGTGCGATTCGTTGCGAGCACTACGCTGTTGCCGACGGGAGCCCTCATTTCGGCTTTCTCGACATGGTGCTGCGGCTCGGCGAAGGGCGCGACCTCGCGGCCCGCAAGAAGGCCGGCGAGCATATTTTCCGCGCGCTCTCCGATCGCCTCGATCCGGTGTTCGCCGCGGGCCAGTTCGCACTGTCGTTTGACATGCAGGTCAACGACAAGGAAACCAGCTGGAAACGCAATAACATCCACGGAGCGCTGAAAGCGGAGGCCGCGCATGGATAAGGTCACACCGAAATCGTCCGATGTGTTTCAGGCCAATCGCGACCGCGCCGCGCCGCTGCTCGAGAAACTCAAGGCCGAGGGCATCGGTCACGTGATTGACGGCAAGGTGGTGCCGTCGATCTCGGGTGACAGCTTCGAGACCAAATCACCGATCGATGGAAAGGTGCTGGCCTCGGTCGCGCGCGGCAGGCGTGAGGATATCGACCGCGCCGCAACGGCCGCCGCGCTCGCCTTCAAATCCTGGCGCGAGATGCCCGCTTCCATGCGCAAGAAACTGCTGCATCGGGTGGCTGACGCGATCGAGGATCGTGCCGACGACATCGCCGTGCTCGAATGCATCGACACCGGCCAGGCCCATCGTTTCATGGCCAAAGCAGCGATCCGCGCGGCGGAGAATTTCCGCTTCTTCGCCGACAAGTGCGCCGATGCCCGTGATGGCCTCAACATGCCGGGCGAGGAACACTGGAACGTCTCGACCCGTGTGCCTATCGGTCCCGTGGGCGTGATCACGCCGTGGAATACGCCGTTCATGTTGTCGACTTGGAAGATCGCGCCCGCGCTCGCCGCCGGATGCACAGTCGTGCACAAGCCCGCGGAATGGTCGCCGGTGACCGCCGATCTCCTGGCCAAATTGGTGAAGCAGGCGGGCGTCCCCGACGGGGTGCTGAACACCGTGCACGGAATCGGTGAGGAGGCGGGCAAGGCGCTAACCGAGCATCCCGCCATCAAGGCGATCGGCTTTGTCGGCGAGAGCACGACGGGTTCGGCGATCATGGCGCAGGGCGCGCCGACGTTGAAGCGCGTGCATTTCGAACTCGGCGGCAAGAACCCCGTGATCGTGTTCGACGATGCGGATCTCGACCGCGCGCTCGATGCGGTCGTGTTCATGATTTACTCCCTCAACGGCGAGCGCTGCACCTCGTCGAGCCGGCTCTTGATCCAGCACGGCATCGCCGAAAAATTCATCGAAAGGCTCACCGCGCGCGTCAAGGCGCTGAAAGTTGGACACCCGCTCGATCCCGCCACCGAAATCGGCCCTCTGATACACGAACGTCATCTCGCAAAAGTCTGCGCCTATTTCGACGTCGCTCGGAAGGACGGCGCGGTTATCGCGGTCGGCGGCGCGCCGCATGATGGCCCCGGCGGCGGGCATTATGTGCAGCCGACGCTCGTGACCGGCGCGCACGCCAAGATGCGGGTCGCGCAGGAGGAAGTGTTCGGACCGTTCCTGACGGTGATCCCGTTCCGCGACGAGAATGACGCCGTCGAGATCGCCAACGGCGTGCAATATGGCCTGACCGGTTACGTCTGGACTGCCGATATGGGCCGCGCACTGCGTGTGGCGGATGCGCTGGAAGCCGGCATGATCTGGCTGAATTCGGAAAACGTCCGCCATTTGCCGACCCCGTTTGGCGGTATGAAATCGTCAGGGATAGGACGTGACGGAGGCGACTATTCGTTCGACTTTTACATGGAGACCAAGCATGTCTCCCTGGCCAGAGGAACGCACAAGATTCAGCGTCTCGGCATCGGGCCGAGCATCTGACAAAAAAACGCAGGAAACGTCCATGCCCGTGCCGACGCACATTTTCGACCCGCCGTTCAACATCGTCAGGTGCAGCCACGCCGTGCTTGACGTGGTGGACCTGAACGCCAGCCGCGCATTCTATGAAAACGCGGTCGGCCTGCATGTCGAGGATAGCGACGATCGGGCGGTATATTTGCGCGGAGTTGAGGAGCACCAGCATCACTCGCTGGTGCTGCGCAAGGCGGCAAACGCCGCCTGCAATCGTCTCGGCTTCAAGGTCGGCAACGAACACGATCTCGACAAGGCGGCGGCGTTCTTTTCGGAGAACGGCATCGTTTTCGCCTTTGCCGAGCGGCCGTTTCAGGGCCGCACGCTGCAATTTTCCGACCCCTTCGGCTTCCAGATCGAGCTCTATGCGTCGATGGACAAGCGCCCGCATCTGCTGCGCCGCTATGACCTCTACAAGGGCTGCCATCCCCAGCGGCTCGACCATTTCAATGTGTTCGCCGCCGAGGTCCAGGACACCCTCGACTTCTATGCACGGCTGGGTTTCCGGCTGACCGAATACGCCGAGGAAGACGGACCGAACGGTCGCATCGCGGCGGCGTGGCTGCACCGCAAAGGCAATGTGCACGATTTCGCCATCACCAACGGCAAGGGCCCTCGCCTGCACCACTTCGCCTATTGGGTGCCGACCGCGATGAACATCCTGCATCTGTGCGACGTGATGGCCTCGAGCGGCTATCTCAAGAATATCGAGCGCGGGCCCGGGCGCCACGGCATCTCAAACGCGTTTTTCCTTTATGTCAGGGATCCCGACGGCCACCGCCTGGAGCTCTACACCAGCGATTACTTCACCGGCGATCACGACCATGCACCGGTGCGGTGGTCACTGCAGGATCCGCGCCGGCAGACGCTGTGGGGTTCACCCGCGCCGCGCTCCTGGTTCGAGCAGGGATCGTCATTTCCGGGACAGGCCGTGCGCGAGCCGCAGTTTGTCGCCGATGTCACCGTTGCCGATTAGGACCACGAGGATCACATGAAAATGTCTCTGCTTGTCGCGGCGTCCTCGATGCTTGCGTCCGTGCTGTCGCCGATGGGCGGCCTGCACGCCGCTGAATTGAAGGTGCTTGCCGGAGGCTCAATGACCGGCGTGCTGAACGAACTCGGCCCTCAATTCGAGCGTGTCTCCGGCCATAAGCTCATCATTCATTTCGACACAGCTCCCAACCTGATCAAGCTGGCGACCTCGGGCCAGCCGTTCGACCTCGGCATCGTTCCCGTCGATGTTTTCAAGGACGCCGCCGCCAAGGCCAAGTTTGGACCGACCGTTGAAGTCGCCCGCGTCGGCTACGGGGTAGCGGTGCGCGCCGGCGCTCCCAAGCCCGATGTCAGTACGACCGACGCCTTCAAGAAGACCCTGCTCGACGCAAAATCCATCACCTTTCTGCCGGCCAGCGCAGCCGGTGCCTATATCTCGAAGCTGTTCGAGCGCCTCGGCATCGATCAGGCGATGAAAGCCAAGACCGTCGTGCAGACCGAACCCGGACAAATCGTCCCGGCGGTCATCAATGGCGATGCCGAGCTCGCGGTATTTGTGAACAACCTGTTGACCGCGCCGGGCGTCGAAATCGCCGGTCCATTTCCTCCAGAATTGCAGCAGGAGCTGATTTTCCCGGCAGCCGTCGCTGTCGATACCAAGGAAGCTACTGCTGCCAAGGCCTTCATCGACTTCCTCACCTCTCCTGCTGCGGCCTCTGTCATCAGGGCCAAGGGCATGACCCCTGGCTAGGCGCATCATCACCGGAAATTTCATGGCCTCCTCCCGCATCGCCACCTTTGCCGTCGACGGCTCGACCAGATACGGCGCCGTAACCGATCGCGGCATCGTCGATCTCTCCGCGCGCTTCGGCAAAGACTTTCCCACCTTGCGCGAGGTCATCGCCGCCGGCGCCCTGACGAGGTTGGCCGAGGACGCGGCGCGCTATCAGGTCGACCATGCGCTCGATAGCATCACCTGGCTGCCGCCGATCCCCTCGCCGGAGAAGATCATCTGCGTCGGCATCAATTATCCCGACCGCAACGCCGAATATAAAGACGGCCAGGAAGCGCCGAAATATCCGAGCCTGTTCATGCGCACGCCGCGCTCCTTCGTCGGCCACGGGACGCCACTGGTTCGTCCGCTTGCATCGGCACAGCTCGATTATGAGGGCGAATTGGTTCTCGTCATCGGCAAGGCCGGCCGGCACATCGCGGAGAAGACGGCGCTGGATCACATCGCCGCGGTCACGCTGTGCAATGAAGGCACCATCCGCGATTGGGTCCGGCACGCGAAATTCAACGTCACGCAAGGCAAGAATTTCGATTCCACCGGCAGCCTCGGCCCGTGGCTCGTTCCCTATACCGACGAATCCCAGATCTCCGATATCAGGCTGACGACTCGGGTCAATGGCGAGACCCGGCAGGATGATCGCACCTCGCGGCTGATCTTCGGCTTTCGTTACCTGATCAACTATCTCTCGACCTTCACGACACTGGTGCCGGGCGACGTCATCGTCACGGGGACGCCGACCGGCGCCGGCGCGCGGTTCGATCCGCCGCGCTATTTGAAGCCCGGCGACGTCGTGGAGGTCGAAGCCGAGAATATCGGCGTGCTGTGTAACGGCGTGATCGATGAGGGCGCATGATGCTTGCAAACGACTGGACGATGCCATGACCTTGAGCACTGGCGGCGAAGCGATCGTCAGCGGTCTTGTCGTGCATGGCGTCGACACCGTGTTCGGCCTGCCCGGAGCGCAGATCTATGGTCTGTTCGATGCCTTCCAGCAGGCGCAGCTGAAGGTGATCGGTGCGCGGCACGAGCAGGCCTGCGGTTACATGGCCTATGGCTACGCGCGGTCCACCGGAAGGCCCGGCGTATTCAGCGTGGTCCCCGGCCCTGGCGTGCTCAACGCCGGTGCCGCCCTGCTGACGGCGTTCGGATCGAACGAACCGGTGCTCTGCCTGACCGGACAGGTGCCGACGCCATTTCTCGGCAAGGGCCGCGGCCACCTGCACGAAATGCCGGATCAGCTCGCCACATTGCGGACCTTCGTGAAGTGGGCCGAACGCATCGAATATCCGGATCTAGCCCCGGCGATGGTCGGCCGCGCGTTTCAGGAAATGTTGTCGGGACGCCGCGGCCCGGTCTCGCTGGAAATGCCGTGGGACGTGTTCACGCAGCGCGCCGAAACCGGCCCAGCAAGGGTGTTCGATCCCTTCCCCGCACCGCAGCCTGATCCGGACCGGATCAAGTCAGCCGCCGCATTGATCGCCGACAGCAAGACGCCGATGATCTTCGTCGGCAGCGGCGCGATCCACGCGCGCGATGAGATTCTCGAGCTTGCGGAATTGATCGACGCGCCGGTGGTGGCGTTCCGCAGCGGCCGCGGCATCGTTTCCAACGCCCATGAACTCGGATTGACGATGGCGGCGGCCTATCGGCTGTGGCCGCAGACGGACCTCATGATCGGGATCGGGACACGGCTTGAATTGCCGACGATGTCGCGCTGGCCGTTTCGTCCCGACGGCTTGAAATCCATTCGCATCGATATCGATCCGTCGGAAATGCGAAGATACACCCCGGATGCCGCCGTGATATCGGATGCGAAGGCCGGCACCGGCGAACTGCTGGCTGCGGTGAGGAAGAAGGGCTACGTCAAGACCAGTGGCCGCCGTGCCGCGATCCGCGAAGCCTCGGCGGCGGCGCTGCAGGAGATCCAGCAGGTTCAGCCGCAGATGGCTTACCTGAACATTCTGCGCCAGGTATTGCCATCGAACGCCATCGTGACCGATGAGTTGTCGCAGGTCGGCTTTGCGTCCTGGTACGGCTTTCCGATTTACGAGCCGCGCACCTTCATCACCTCGGGCTATCAGGGCACGCTCGGCTCCGGCTTTCCGACGGCGCTCGGCGCCAAGGTCGCGCATCCCGACCGGCCGGTGGTCGCGATCACAGGCGATGGCGGCTTCATGTTCGGCGTGCAGGAATTGGCAACCGCCGTGCAGTTCAACATCGGCGTGGTCGTGCTGGTGTTCAACAACAATGCCTATGGCAACGTGCGCCGTGACCAGCGCGAGCGTTTCGACGGCCGCGTCGTGGCGTCCGATCTGGTCAATCCGGATTTCGTCAGGCTCGCGGAATCCTTTGGCGTGGGCGCTGCACGCGTCACCTCGCCCGAGACGTTTCGGCCCGCGCTGGAGCGAGCCTTGGGCGATGGCGGTCCTTACCTCATCGACATCGAAGTACCCAGGGATTCCGAGGT
This sequence comes from Bradyrhizobium sp., assembly GCA_052143915.1. GTDB lineage: Bacteria > Pseudomonadota > Alphaproteobacteria > Rhizobiales > Xanthobacteraceae > Bradyrhizobium. Next base: position 13,232 of record JBKQRS010000309.1, on the reverse strand, counting down.
CAGCCCCTGGGCCTTCATCCATCCGGCGATGCCCTAGGGCATGATCCGGAAAAGTGGGCACCGGTTTTCCGAAAAGATCATGCTCAAATAAAAAGATAGAGCGAGATGAAGATTCAACGAAAAGTCATCTCGCTCTAGACCTCCAAGCCCCCCCGACATTCTCTGATTGCTTGCCGGGCTCGCGACGCGAACAAGCGGCGGCCCTGCGCCGATGCCTCCCGCAATCTTGCTGAACGATATTTTCAATCTGCAAGTCTGATTCCGGCCGGCTTTGCGGCTGTCATCCGTGTGTCACCCGTAATTGTTAGATCAGGATTCTCGAACAACAGTGTCATTCGTTCGAAAAAATCGATCATGACGCTAGCGAACGGTGGCCTGATTGGGCGCCGAGGAAGCTGTCGATGCTGCGATTGCACAATGTTGCAATGACTTATCCGAGCGGCGTTGCGGCGATCCTGCCAACCAGCATTTCCGTTCCGAAGGGCCAGTTCCTGGTGCTGCTTGGGCCCTCAGGGGCGGGCAAATCGACGCTGCTTCGATGCATGAATGGGTTGGTTACACCAACCCAGGGCGACGTCATCGTCGAGGGCGCGGGTTCGATTTTTCGGGACGGCCGCGCGCTGCGCGAGCACCGCCGGCGCACCGGAATGATTTTCCAGCAGCATCATCTGATCGGCCGCCTCTCGGCGCTCCAAAACGTTCTACTCGGCCGCGTCAGCTCGCACGGCACCCTGCGGTCCATTTTTCCGCTGCCTCGGGCGGACCGCCTCATCGCCTTGCAATCGCTCGAACGGGTTGGTCTGCTCGATCGCGCGCTTGATCGGGCGGATCAACTCTCCGGTGGGCAGCAACAACGTATCGGCATCGCCAGGGCCATGGCACAGCGGCCACGGATTGTCCTGGCCGACGAGCCGGTGGCGAGTCTCGATCCTGCGACGGGCGAGAAAGTTCTCGCGGACCTTCATCGCATCTGCCGCGAAGACGGCATTACCGCGATCGTCAGTCTCCACCAGGTGGACCTGGCGCGCCGCTTCGCCGATCGCGTGATTGGTCTGGCGGGTGGCCGGATCGTTTTTGAAGGCACGGCGCCGCAGCTCGGCCAAACAGTTCTCGACCAAATCTACTCCACCCCTCCGCAGCAAATGGAAGCGGCCTAGTCAGCGCGCATCTCGCTCATTGAATGGATCAAGTCATGGAACGTAGAAGCTTTCTGCTCACCTGCGCAATCGGCGGGCTCGGTCTCGCCTTCGGGCCGGCTTCGGCCCAACAGTCACCTAACCCTGCGAACATACGGGTAGCGCTGCTTCCAGACGAGAACGCCGCGACGATCATCCAGAACGCTCAACCCCTGAAGCGATATCTTGAACAGGCGCTCAAGAAGAGCATCGAGCTGATCGTCACGACTGACTATTCCTCGATGATCGAGGCGATGCGGTTCGGCCGGATCGAGGTGGCGTATTTCGGGCCGCTCTCCTACGTGCTGGCCAAATCGAAGGCACCGGACATCGAGCCATTCGCTGTCGGCGTTTCGAAGGGGTCGCCGACGTATAAGAGCGTCATCATCACGCGCGCGGATGGACCGGTGAAATCGCTCGCCGACATCAAGGGAAAGACGATGGGGTACGGCGACTTTGCCTCGACCTCCAGCCATTTGATCCCGCGTGCGTTGCTGGCCCGCCACGGCCTCCTGGGCGACACCGACTACAAATACGTCCTCCTCGGCGCACACGATGCCGTCGCGCGCGCCGTTCAGTCTGGCCAGGTACAGGCCGGCGGCCTCAGCCAGGTGATATTCAAGTCACTGGTCGCCAAGGGCTCGATCGACGGCGACAAGGTGATCGTGCTTGCAGAAAGCGACCCGATCCCGAACTATCCTATAGTCATGCAAGGATATCTCGCGCCAGACCTCAAGGCAGCGATCAGGACGGCATTCCTCGAACTCAAGGATAAAGAGATACTGAAGACCTTCCGGGCTGAAGGATTTGCGTCGACCGACGACCACGCCTACGACATCCTGCGCGAGACCGCGAAAGTTCTTGATCTCGACCTTGCGAAGTTCAAGGGATGAATAACGCCAATCCCGCACACTACGACGCCATCCTGGCCCGGGAAGGCACCGCGCAGATCAAGCGCGGTGTCGCCATTCTCTTTGTCATTGTCGTGATTGCGGCCGCGATGGCGCTGACCGGTTTGCTCGACCCACGGCGTTTCGCGGATGCCTGGCCAGCGATCAAACAGCTCTCCAGCGAGATGTTTCCGCCGGATTTCAAACGGTTTAACAACTGGCTGAGGCCGCTGGCCGACACGCTCGCGATGTCGATCGCGGGAACCGCGCTCGCCGTCGCTCTCTCGCTGCCGCTCGCTCTGTTCGCCGCCCATAACACCACGCCCGGCCCGATCGCCTACCGCGCAACACGGGCGATGTTGAATCTGCTGCGGTCGATTCCGGAACTCATCATGGGCATCATCTTCGTCGCAATGGTCGGTTTCGGGGCGCTGCCGGGCGTACTCGCTGTCGGTCTCCATTCCATCGGCATGATCGGAAAGTTCTTTGCTGAAAGCATCGAGCATGTCGATCCCAAGCCAATCGAGGCGGCGCGCGCCGCCGGCGCTTCGCCGTTCCAGGTCATCTGGCACGCGGTATTGCCGCAAGCGATGCCGCAGCTTGCGGATACGACGATCTATCGCTGGGAATATAATTTTCGGGCCTCGACGGTTCTAGGTGCCGTCGGCGCGGGCGGCATTGGGTTCGAGCTGATTGCTGCCTTGCGAGTACTCGAATACACGCAAGTATCAGCCATCCTCATTTTCATTCTCATTTGCGTGACGATCGTGGATGGCATTGGTGCCGCTCTGCGGAACTATCTGAAATAGCCGAGGGACCGACGTCATGGCCGAAAAGCCCAAAATTGTCGTGACCAACCCCGTTTTCCCGGAGACGAGGACTCTCCTCGAACAACATGCGACCGTCGTGGTCAATCCGGCGCTTGAACCATGGCCCTATGAGGAAGTGCGGCAGAGGAGCCGGGACGCCGTTGGACTGCTTGCGTTCATGACCGACAGGATCGACGCCGCCTTCCTGGCCGCCTGCCCCAGGCTTCGCGTCATCGGCGCGGCGCTCAAGGGTTTTGACAATATCGACGTTCGGGGCGCGACGAACGCTGGCGTCTGGTTGACCATTGTCCCCGATCTGTTGACCGTGCCGACCGCCGAATTGGCGATCGGGCTTACGCTCACATTGGGCCGGAACATCGTCGCCGGCGATCGGAGCATCAAGGATCACGGATTTCATGGCTGGCGCGCTGAGCTTTATGGGGCGGGCCTGGCCGGTGCAACGGTCGGCATCGTCGGATTTGGTCTCGTTGGACGCGCGATCGCCGAACGGCTTGTCGGATTTCAATGTCGGCTGCTGGCCTGCGATCAGTCGATGTCCGACGCGCAGGCCAAATCCTGGCCCTATGTCACGATGGCAAGTTTCGAGGATGTGATCTCCAACTCCGACTATGTCATACTGGCATTGCCGCTCACCGCTGACACCAGGCATATAGTCAATTCCACGACCTTCGCTCGCATGAAGCCGGGCGCAAGGCTTGTGAATCCCGCGCGGGGATCGCTGGTCGACGAAGCCGCCGTGGCAGATGCCATCGCCAGCGGGCAGCTTTCGGGCTATGCGGCGGATGTGTTCGAATGCGAGGATTGGGCTCTGGAGGATCGGCCTACCCGCATCGATCCGCGGCTTACAGCATCACCGGCGCCGACGGTTTTCACCCCGCATATCGGATCGGGCGTCGCTGAGGTTCGGCGCGAGATCGAGCTTTCCGCCGCACGCAGCATCCTCGATGTTCTGGCGGGCCGTATTCCGTTCGGCGCGGTCAACGACCCAGCCAAGCAGCCCGCTCATGCTCAATCTGATTCACGCTAAAACCTTTCTTGCGGTTCTGAGCGAACGCGGCTTTCGGGCCGCAGCGCGCGATCTCAAACTATCGCCCTCAACTGTCGTCGAGCACATCAAGCAACTTGAGGAAGACCTGGCCGCGCCGCTCATCGTGCGCCGGCGCGGAATCGTCGAGCCGACGTCTCAGGGCGCGGCATTCGCGCCACTTGCCCGCGCGATGATCGATACCGCCGAGCGCAGCCGAACCATGATCGCCCAGGCGTCCTTGCGCATTGCAGCGTCGAGCAACATCGGCACTTATCTGCTGCAATCCATGCTGGCTTCCTTTCAGGCGACCGATCGGTGTTCCCTCGATCTGTGGATCGGTCCCAACCCCGACGTCGCTGACCGGCTGGCAAACGGCATAGCCGACGTGGCGGTGATGGAGTGGTGGAGCGATCGGCCCGGTTTTTGTGGACATACTTGGCGAAAGGAACCCCTCGTTGTCATTGTTGCCCCCGATCACCCCTGGGCCGCGCGGCACACGATCAAAGCCAGCGAGCTCGCGAGCCAGATGCTTTTGGGCGGCGAAGCGGGGACGGGAACGATTACGCTCTTGAGAAAGGAACTGGGACAATCGGCGGAAGGTTTGACCGCCGTCGGAGGCTTTGGAAATACAGAGGCGGTCAAACGGGCCGTCCGCGCCGGCCGGGGCGTTTCGCTGGTTATCGCGGCGGCGGTCGCGGACGAAGTCAGGGCGGGACAGCTCGTCGCGCTGGGCCTGAAGGGTACCGAACTCGTGAAGGAATTGAAGATCATCTCACCGGTCGGGTTGCCCGATGCGGCACCTGCCGCGCGCTTCGTTGCTCACGTCTTGAATGAAGCGCAAGCTGAAGTCTAAATGATGCATCAGGGCAATCTGTGTGATGACCACGCCTCACCTCACCTTGCGGAAGGTCAGATTGACGCGCTGCCGGCCCATCAGGCAATGCTCGCCGTCGCCGAGCGGCGCGACGCCGTGAAAGACAAGCCGCGCCGGCCCGCCCCATACCGCGACGTCGCCATGCTGCAGCCGATACCGGCGCGCCTTGTCGCTGCGCTTCAACCCGCCGAACAGGAAGATCGCGGGCAGGCCGAGCGACACCGAGACGATCGGGGCGCCGAAATCAAGTTCGTCCCTGTCCTGATGCAGGGACATGCGCGCGCCAGGTACATAGCGGTTGATCAGGCACGCATCCGGTGAAAACCCGGCAAAGCCTGCGCGGTCGGCCGCCCGCCCGGCGAGGTCGCGAAGCAACGGCGGCATGGCCGGCCAGGGCTTACCGGTTTCGGGATCATTGGCGCCGTAGCGATAACCGGTGCGATCGGTGACCCACCCGGCGCTCCCGCAATTGGTCATCGCCACCGACATCTGATGGCCGCCCGGCGTCACCATGTGGCGAAACGGCGCCTGCGCCACGATTTCGCGCAATACCGCGATCAGCTCGGATTCCAGCGAACCGACGAAACCGCGCAGCAGCACGGCGCCCTCCGCCATCGCCTCCTGCGACGGGCGGACACCGGGAACCTTGTCGAACAGATCCGTCGTCAAAGGGCTCTTACTTACTTCGCATCGTGGAAGATCACGCCAACGGTATAACGGTGGCCTGACCGGATCCGGCTCACGCCGTGGCGCAGATTAACGCGATAGAATCCGCGCGTCCCCTGCGCCGGCCTGACATGCACAGCAAAAGCCACCGCGTCGCCCTGGAGCAGCGGCACCACTTCAGCGCGCGACTGCATGCGCGGCCGCTGTTCGGTCAGCACGAATTCACCGCCGGAGAAGTCTCGGCCGGGCTCCGACAACAGGATCGCGACCTGCAGGGGGAACACGTGCTCGCCATAGAGGTCCTGATGCAGGCAGTTGTAGTCGCCTGGCCCATATTGCAGCAAGAGCGGCGTCGGCCGGACCTGGCCGGCAGCATGGCATCGTTTCAGAAACGCTTCATGGTCCTCGGGATAGCGGATCTCGATGCCCAACGCTTCGTTCCAGCGATTGGCGATGCCGAACAGTCGCGCATAGAGCGCCGGCCGCAATTCCGCGATCAGACCGGGAAGCGGATAGCAAAAATATTTGTACTCGCCGCGCCCGAAGCCGTGGCGTCCCATCACACCACCCGGCTGCGGAAATGCCTGTCGTCGGGATAGAGTGCGGCGAGCGCGCGGCATTGTTCCGCCGAGAGCAACCCCTTCAGCACCGCGCAACCCTGTGCATCGAGATCGCCCGCCGCCTGCTCCCAATCGATCGCGGCAACGCGCGCGGCGATAGTGGATGGCGACGGTGCGGGGCGGATGTTTTGTGCAGCTGATCTCATGCCGACGATTGTCGCAAATCAAGATGCGCGCCGCCACCCGATTTCCGGCAAGGACCTAGCCCAGCACCGGCAGCTCGATCACGTCATAGGCGTGGCGGATGCTGCGCTTGAGAACGGGGTCCTCCAGCTCGTACTCGAACCGGCTGGCGGGGCGGATGCCACCCTTGGCGGCAAACGTGCCGCCGAACATGGCGCAACCATCGGGCAATTTTCCGCCCTTGAAGCCGTGCGCGATCAGTTCCGAAACCCCCAGCATGGCGTCGAGCGTGCCTTCCTGGTACAGCACGCGCGCGCCGCCGATCCACGCATATGACCGCAGGATCATGCGGTCCCAGTGGCCGGCCACGTCCTCGAGCTCCCAAAGCACCGGCGCCATCACCTTGTCGCACATCTGCTTGGAGACGGTGACGCTGTAGATCTCCACCTTGCGGTCGGTGTGATCGGACCCGAGGCCCACGAAAATACGCCCCTGCCAGCCGATCAGCACGAACTCCACCTCGCCGCTGGAGTTACCGCCGCTGACTTCGATGCTGTCGGCGGTGGTCAGCCGCCGCGCCGAAACCCGGTAATAGATCGGGGTCGTCGCCGGACGCGCGATGCCGATCGCTTCGAGTTCGGCGATGTGCTTGTCGCGCGCCACTGGATCACGGCCGGTCCATCCCGCAATCACCGCCTGGTCGATCGCCAGCGTCAGCGGGGTCGTCGTGTCCTGGGCGTCGACGGTAAATGTCAGATCAAACACGGATCACAGCCTCCATTGCCGCCGCCAGTTCAAAAATGCGGCGATCCGATCCGCCGGATGCGGCGAGCATCAATCCGACCGGCGCTTCGCCCTCACGGTGGCAGGGCAGCGAGATGGCGCAGCCGTCGATCATGTTGATCAGCGTGCAATTGCGCAGCGACAACAGGTTCGCTTTGGTGAACGCCTTGTCGTCGGCAAGATCGGCGATCCGCGGCGGCGTGATCGCCGTGGTCGGCATCACAAGCGCGTCGTGGGGCGCGAGGCGAACTGTGGCCCGCGCGATCAGCGACTTTCGCGCCTCCAAGAGATCGATATAGTCCGCAGCGCTGATGGCCTCGCCACGCAGGATCCGCTGGGATACGCGGGGATCGTAGACGTCGCCATGGCTGGCGATCAAATAACGGTGCCAGGCGTAGCTTTCCGCCGCGGCAAAGCCGCCTTTGGTGTTCATCATCCCGACGTCGAGGAATTCGGGCACCGCGATCCGCTCGATCAGGGCGCCCTGGCGCGACAGCGTTTGCAGCGCCCTCTCGAACGTCCGCGCCACCTCGTCATCGAGTTCGTCGAGCGCGACCGTGGTCGGCACCGCCAGCCGCATGCCCTTGATCGGTCGCGGCAGCAGCGGCTGCACCGGCTCGTCGGCCAGCACGGCATCGAGCACCGCGCAGCACTGCACCGTACGCGCGAGCGGCCCGAAACTGTCGAGCGTGAACGACAGCGGCACGCCGCCCGCGAGCGGCACGCGCCGCTGCGTCGGCTTGAATCCGACGATGCCGTTATAGGCCGCCGGTATCCGGCACGATCCGCCGGTATCGGTGCCGAGCGCGCCATGGGCCATGCCATCGGCGACCGACACCGCAGCCCCCGAGGACGAGCCGCCGGGCACGTGGCCGACGCTGCGCCGCCAGGTACTTTTCGGGGTGCCGTAATGCGGATTGATGCCGATGCCGGAATAGGCGAATTCGGTCATGTTGGTGCGGCCGATCAGGATGAAGCCGGCACGGCGCAGCCGCGCCACCACAGGTGCATCGGCCTCCGCCAGCGCCGAATCCTCCAGCGCCCGGGAGCCCGCGCGGGTCACCTGTCCCCTGATGTCGAACAGATCCTTGATCGAGATCGGAATACCCGCATAGGGCGACGGCGCCGCCTTGACCTCGCGCAACCGATCCATCGCTTTCGCCGCCTCAATCGCGGCCTCGACATCGACGTGAATGAAAGCCCGCGGACCCTCGCCGGATTTGTCGGCGATCCTGGCAAGGCATTCGTCGACGAGTTTTCGCGCGTTGGTGCGGCCATGTTCGAGATCGTTGGCCAGCGCGGCAAGTGTCGGGGTGTTCGGCATGGTCCTGTCGCCTGTTCGATCGGCTATTTATTGTCCGGAACAGCTTCGATCTCCAGATCGAGCAATGCCGAGCTCAGCGATTTGCCATGCGCGTCAAGCGCAAGTGACCGCGTCACCCCGCCTCCCAGCGCCTGGCTCATGACAAAATTCAGCGCTGAGATGTTGGGCAGCTCATAGCGGACAACTTCGCCTTCGACAACACCGGCAAAATGCGCCCTCACCCGCGCGCTGGTGACCTGCTCGAGCAGCAGCGGATAGTGCTTCTCGTCATAGGCGATCACCGAGATATTGGAGGTGTTGCCCTTGTCGCCGGTGCGGGAATGAGCGATCTCGCGCAGCTTCATCGCAACTCGCCCCCTACGAACTGGACCTGCGGCCTTGCCAGTTCGCGCGGCAGCAGGACGGAGGCCACCGCAACGACATCGCGCGCCGATTTGAACGCCCCGCCGCCGGCGGCCGGGCCATTGGTGTAGAGCGTTTCAACCTCATTGCCGATTCTGACCGCTTCGCGCAGGTTTTCGGTGCGACCGACGACGCGCACGCGCACCTCATAGGGCTCATTGGCGTGGGCGGCGATCTGGGCCCCGTGCAGGGAATCGACGCCGATCAGATCAAACCGCAGCTCGCTGGCCGCGACGCCCGTGAGCTTCAGCCGCTCGCGGACAATCTCGAGCGCCAGCCGCCCGCGCGCCAATGCGCCGGGACCGGCATAGGAAATCTGGCCCTCGCCGATAAAACTGTCGACGTAGCCGACCGAAACCTTGAGCGTGCCGGTGCGTTGGCTGCCGCGTCCGCCGCTGATGCGCACGCGGTCCTTGCCGATCTGCTCGACCTTCACCTGCGAAAAATCCGCCGTCACGTCGGGCTGAAGATACCGGGTGGGGTCGTGCACCTCGTAGAGCAGTTGCTCCTTGCAGGTCTGCGCGGTCACCGCGCCGCCGGAGCCTTCGACCTTGGTGATGACGAGGCTGCCGTCCTCGCCGACTTCGCCGATCGGAAAGCCGAGCCGCGCCAGATCCGGAATATCCTTGTAGGGCGGATCGGCGAAATAGCCGCCGGTGATCTGGCCGGCGCATTCGAGCAAATGGCCGGCGACCGTGCCCTGCCCCAGCAGATTCCAGTCATCCATCGCCCAGCCAAAGGCGTGGATCATCGGCGCCAGAAACAGCGCGGGATCGGAAGCGCGCCCGGTGATCACGATATCGGCGCCACCGGATAGCGCTTCGGCCATCGGCTCGGCGCCGAGATAGGCATTGGCCGACAAAAGCCGGTTGCCGAGCTGCTTGATCGTGCCGTCGAATTCCATGATCGGAAGGTCGCGCGCCTTGCAGGCATCGAGCACGTCGTCGCCAAGGACGGCGGCGATCTTCAGCGACGAAAGCCCCAGCGATCTGGCGATTTCGGCGGTCTTGCGGGCAGCGGCGGCCGGATTGGCCGCCCCCATATTGGTGACGATCTTGATGCCCTTGGCGGCACAGACCGGCAGCACCGCGCGCATCCGCTCCTCGATCAACGGATCGTAGCCGGCTTCCGGATCCTTCATGCGCGCCTGCTGGGCGAGCGCGACGGTGCGCTCGCCGAGGCACTCGAACACCAGATACTGGATGTCGCCCTTTTCGGCGAGTTCGACCGCGGGCTCGATGCGGTCGCCCGAATAACCCGCGCCGGATCCGATCCTGATCGTTCGCATCACTTCAGCCCAAAATATGCGCGCCGCAACGCCTCGTTATCGGTCATTTCCGCGACCGTGCCGGAGAAACGGATGTGCCCGCCTTCCAGCACGAACACCCGCGTCGCCACCTCGAGGAAGCCGATATTCTGCTCGGCGATCAATAGCGCAAGCCCTCTTCCGCGCAGATCGCTCAGGATTCGAATGACTTCCTTGACGAACAACGGCGACAGCCCGGCCGACGGTTCATCCATCACCAAAAGACGAGGCTCGGCGGCTAACGCCTTGGCGATGCCGAGCATCTTGCGCTGGCCGCCGGACAGACTGGACGCCGGCGCCCGGCGTTTCTCGCGCAGCGCCGGAAAGATGCCATAGAGTTCCTCGACGCGGGCGCCGGAATCGGCATGCCCCAGCGCCTGCGCGCCGACCCGGATATTTTCCTCGATCGACAGGTCGGGAAACACCGCGAGTTCCGACATATAGGTCATGCCGAGCCGCATCCGCGCGCTGGAACGCATCCGTGTCACGTCTTCGCCGCCGAGCGTGATGCTGCCGTGGCGCGCCTCGACCAGGCCGACCAGCGATTTGAGAAACGTCGTCTTGCCGGCACCGTTGGCGCCAAGCAGCAGCACGGTCTCGCCGGCGCGGACGTCGAGATCGACGCCCCACAGCACCTGCATGGTGCCGTAGCCGGCGTCGACGCCATCCGCCTTCAGGAGCGGGGTGGCTTCAGGCGGCATGCTCGCCTCCCAGGAACACCTCGATGACCTGCGGAACCTGCACCGCGACCGCGAGCTTGCCTTCGAAAATCTCCTTGCCGGCGTTCATGACAATGACGCGATCGGTGATGTGCTCGATGAAGCCCATGAGATGTTCGACGACAATGATCGCGACCCCACTCCGCGCCAACGCCTTGATGCGTTCGGCGATCCAGTCGAGTTCCGCCGGATTGAGCCCGGCGGCGAGTTCGTCGAGCAGCAACAGCCGCGGACGCGTCGCGAGCGCGCGCACCAGATCGAGCATCTTCTGCTGGGCATTGTTGAGATCGGCCGCCGGCCGGTCGGCAACTTCCGTGAGCCGGTATTCGTCGAGCAGATCGGCCATGGTCGGCGGCGCCACCGCGGCCCGCCCATAGGCCAGCGCGACCTCGACATTCTGCCGCACCGTCAACGACAAGAACGGCTTGGGAATCTGGAAGGTGCGGTTGACGCCGCGATGAACCAGCCTGTGCGACGCTACCCCGCCGATCGAACTACCATCCAGCACGACCTCGCCTCCGTCGGGGGCGTAGAGGCCGGAGATCACATTGATCGCGGTGGTCTTGCCGGAGCCGTTGGGTCCCACCAATCCCAGAATTTCGCCGGATGCGACATGAAAGCTCAATCCGTCGAGCGCGTAGAAGCCGCCGAAGCGCTTTGCCAGTTTGGCGACGTTGAGGATGGGTGCCTTGTCAGGGGACATGCCAGCCCCTGCGGGTTGCGAGCGACACCAGGCCTGCGGGGAGAAACAGCACGAGCCCCATGATCAAGAGGCCGTAGATCAGCTGGAAATATTGCGGCGTGGTGAATCCGATCAGGTTGTAGATGCCATAGAGGATGATGACGCCGACGATCGGGCCACAGATTGAGGCAACGCCGCCGAACAGCGCAAACACGATGGCGAAGATACTGAACTCGCCGCTGAAGACATTGTCCGGATAGAATACCGAAACGTACCAGGCGTAGACGCCGCCGGCGAGACCCGCCACCAGCGCGGAAGCGAGCCACGCGATCACCCGCATGCGCACGACATTGACGCCTGCCATCGAGGCGCTGACGGCATCTTCCCGCACCGCCTGTAACGCCAGGCCAAAGCGGGAGTTCTTCAGGAACACGACAGCGGCGAGCGTCAGGGCCAGCACGAAAAGCGCGGCTGCATAGGCCTGCGTCGGATCAAACGTTCCCGTGAGCGACACGCCGTAGGGCCCACGCGTGATGCTCTCAAGCGCCGGATTGGCGACGAAGTGAAGCACCGCGAGCGAGGCTGCGAGATTGGCGATGGCGAAATAGGCGCCGGAGAGCCGCAACAGCGGCGTCAGCAACAGCCCCAGCGCGACCCCGACCAAACCGGCGACGAGCACCGCGACAACCGCCGGCGCCTGATAATGCATCACCAGGATGGCAAACCCGTACGCACCTGCGCCGAAGAAGCCGACATAGCCGAACGGCAGATAGCCGGTGAAACCATAGATGATGTTCACGCCCTGGGCGAGGATCAGGAAGATGACGAAATTGAACAACAGCAGATGGTTCTGGTAGACGCCCGGCAGCACCGCGAACACGGCGAGCAGCGGCACGACGATGAAGATCATATGCTTGAGAGCGCTAGGCAACGCGCACCCGCCTTCCGAGCAGCCCGCTCGGACGAAGCAGCAGGATGAAGATCAGGAGCACATAGGGCAAGAGATCCGCCCATGAGCTGAGATAGGTCTGCACCAGCATGTAGCAGACGCCGTAAACAACGCCACCGAGCGCGGTGCCGAGAGGATTGCCGAGCGATCCCAGTACCACGATCGCAAACGATGTCACGGTTGCATCGGCGCCGAACGCCGGCGTCACCGAGCCGAACATGAAGGGCGCGAAGATACCCGCGACCGCCGCAAGCCCCAAACCAATACCGAATGCCGCGGCCGAGACGCGATCGACATCGATACCGGTCGCGAAGGCCTCGTCGCGCCGCGACATCACGGCGCGGGTCAGCGTGCCGAGCCGGGTGCGGTACAAATAGAGATAGACAAGCGCAATCGCGATCAGGCTGGTGACGGCCGCGATCACCCAGGAAGCGGGAAATCCCTGGCCGAAGATCTGGACCGGTCCGCCGCTATCCGGCTTGCCGCCGAACAATTTGATCTTGATGGTCGAGAACACCGTGCCGAGCGCGCGGCTTTGAATGGAGCGTTCGCTGGTACCAAAGAAAATCGTCGTCACCGCCTCGATCACCTGTGACAACCCGAAAAACAGGATGATCGACAGCATTTCCGGATTAGCCGATCCTTGCAGCCGCGGCACCAGCACCCAATACAAGAGCACGCCGACGATCAGGAAGATCACAAACGCCAGCGGCACCGCAAACAGGGGATCGATACCCGCAAGCGTGACGACGCCGAACGCGACAAAGGCACCCAGCATCAGGAAGTCGCCGTGCGCCAGATTGACGATGCGCATGACGCCGAAGGTGAGGTTGAGGCCGAGCCCGACCAGGCTGAAATAGAG
>JBKQRS010000308.1:0-7036 GCA_052143915.1 Bradyrhizobium sp. | reverse complement strand
ACAAGGAAGAGATCAAGGTCGGCTATAATCTGCAGCGCAAGGTCGTGCTGATGGCGATCTGGGCGCTGTCGCCGGTGGTGCTGTATTTTGATCCGACCTTGTTCGGACTCTTCACGCCCTGGGTGTCGCCGGCCGACTTCATGCGGCAGGTCGCCAAGATCTGGCTCGCGATCGGCATCGGTGGGCTGTTGTTCCGCACCGTCCATCTGTTCTTCATCCGCGACGTCGAGACCGGCCTGGTCTGGATGACGAAAATCCTGACCGACCCGTTCAGTGATCTCCGGCTCTACTACAAGGCGCCGCTGTTCCTGATGAAGGGCGAACTGATCGATCCGGGCCTCGATATCGTCGAGCACAGTCTCGAAGAGCAGCACGCCTGAGATCTTGGCACTCGAATGCTTCAAAACTCGTCATGCCCGGCCAAAGTAGCCGAGCTCTGCGCAGACTGTGTGAACTTGTCTGCGGTGCCGGGCATCCACGTCTTTGCCCTTTGAGCCGCGTGAAAGACGTGGATGGCCGGGCATAGGCGAGCGGACGCGACGCCGTCCTCCGGACGGCCTTGCCCGGCCATGACGGTGAATGAGAGTGCAACGCGCTCAGCGAGAAAACTTGCGCTTAAGCATCTCTTTCAGGATCTGGCGGCGGATGTTCTTGTTGGAGAGGGAAGCCTGGTGCCACCACCAGCCGTCACGCTTCATCTTGTCGGCCGCGGCCACGAAGCGCTTCTCAACCTCGGCGAAATCGGCATCGGTGTAATTGAGGCTGAAGATCAGGCGGCCGGTTCCGACCCAGCTCAGCGCGAGCCCTTCGGCCCGCAGATAATATTGCAACATCCAATTGTAGCGGGACGGCTCGGTATAATGCACCATCCAGATCGACGACAGGTTGGAGACGCGGACCGGAAGGTTCGCGCTCGCGAGCCTGTCGTTCAACCCCTTGGCGCGCCCGTTCCAGGTCTCCTCGAGCCCGTTATAGACCGCGCTGAAATTGGGGCTGGCGAGCCGGCTCAGGAAGGCATCCATCGCCGTCATGACATAGGGATGCGAATTGAAGGTGCCGCGGGCAAAGCAGACGTCGGCGGGGCGATCGTCGCGGAAGCGGCGCATCAATTCCTTGCGCCCGCACACCACGCCGACGGGAAGGCCGCCCGCGAGGCTCTTGCCGTAGGTCACCATGTCGGCGCGGACGCCGAAATATTCCTGCGCGCCGCCGGCGGCCAGGCGGAAGCCGACAAAAACTTCATCGAAAATCAGGACGATGCCGCGCATCGTGCAGACCTCACGCAGCTCCTTAAGCCAGGCGCTGTAGGCGGCGCGATCGAAATGGCTGGAGCGGGAACTGTCGACCAGCGCGGAATCGCCGGGCGCATTGGCGTTGGGGTGCAGCGCCTGCAGCGGGTTGACCAGCACGCAGGCGATGTCGCGGCGTGTCCGCAGGACATGGAGTGTCCGCTCGGACATCTCCGCCAGCGTATAGGTCTCGTGCGGCGAAACCGGGTTGCCGACGCCGGGTTGCACGTCGCCCCACCAGCCATGATAGGCGCCGGCGAAACGGACGAGATGGGTTCGGCGCGTATGGTAGCGGGCGAGCCGCACCGCCTGCATGACTGCTTCGGTGCCGGACATGTGGAACGAGACTTCGTCGAGCCCGGAAATCTCGCACAGCCGGCGTACATTGTCGGTGATGACCGGGTGATAGGACCCCAGTACCGGCCCAAGGGGCTTCGCGCGCGTTTCCGCTTCCGCGATGCACTCCTTGTAGAAGTCGTTGCCGAAGATGTTGACTCCGTAGGAGCCGGTCAGGTCGTAGGAGACATTGCCGTCGACGTCGGTGAGCGTGACACCGGCCGACGACTGCGTGAAGGCGCTGGTTCCAAGATGCTCGCGCACCAGCCGGCTGTACTGGAACGGCACCCGGTAGGATTCGGTGAATTGCAGGTCGGAGATGCGGCTGGCTGCCTCCGCCGTCATCTGCCGCCCCCTGGCGTAGCGTTCCGCGTAGAGGCGGGCCAGCGCAAAGAAGGCCGCCTGGCGCTGCTTCGCGATCTCGGGCGGCGCGCCGTCGGAGCGGAAGAAGTCGTCGATCGAAAATTCATAAAACGGGATCAGCCGCGCCACCCGTCGGGACATTTTCGAATGTCCGGTCAGGGAGCGGTGTTTGGCCCGCGACAGCGCCAGCCGCGCCTTGAGTTTGGGAAAGACGGCCGCGGCGCCAGCCACCGCAGCGGCGGATAAAGAGAGAATCGGGAGAGGCGAATCCATGCCACCAGCGCTAGCCGGTCCATCTAACAGAATCATGACAATCCGCGGCCTGATCTCCGCCCTGACGCAGCAGGAAGATCTGAACTTCCTGTTGACCAACCGCATCCCGCGGGCGGCGCTGACGCGGTTCATGGGTTGGTTCAGCAAGATCGAGAATCCTTTTGTCCGCGACGCCTCGATCGCCTGCTGGCGGATGTTTTCCGACCTCGATCTGACGGAAGCCAGGAAAACCGAATTCAGGAGCCTGCACGACTGCTTCACCCGCGAACTCAAGCCGGGCCTGCGTCCAAGCGACCCTGACCCGTCGATCATGGTCAGCCCCTCCGACGGCATCATCGGCGCCCATGGCGCGATCCAGGATACCGAGCTGTTCCAGATCAAGGGCGCTGCCTATTCTCTGTTGGATCTGCTCGGCGATCCCAAACTGGTCGACGCCCACCGCAACGGACGCTTCGTCACGCTGCGGCTGACCTCGAGCATGTATCATCGCTTTCATGCCCCCCATGATGGCCGGATCGAGCAGGTCACCTTCATCAGCGGCGACACCTGGAACGTCAATCCGATCGCCTTGAAACGGATCGAGCGGCTGTTTTGCAAGAACGAGCGCGCGGTGATTCAAACCCGGCTTGCTTCCGGCGAGGCCCTCACTTTGGTGCCGGTCGCCGCGATCCTGGTGGCGAGCATCCGGCTGCATTTTCTCAATATCGTGCTCAATGCGCAGACGCGGGGGCCGTCGGTGTTCCCCTGTGATGCAAGTGTTCGCAAAGGCGACGAACTCGGATGGTTCGAGCACGGATCGACCATCATCGTGCTCGCGCCGGATCATTTCGAGTTTTGTGACAATGTGCGCGAGGGCGCGCGAATATTGGCCGGTCAGCCCTTGATGCGAAAGCCCGCTTGAAAATTTGACGGCGGCGTCGATTTTGCATACGCGCTTCACTATATGGTTCGCGGTCCGACGCGATTCGAAAATGCATTAGGGAATTGAGATGGCACGGGCGCCGGTTCTGGCGGCGGGAGGTATTGTGCTGCGGCAGGAGGAAACCCCGCTGATCGCGGTGGTGCGGCTGCGCAAGCGCAACGAATGGGTCCTTCCCAAGGGCAAACTCGACGATGGCGAAACGCCGCGGGACGCCGCCGAGCGCGAGGTGCTGGAAGAAACCGGGCATGAAGTATCCGTGCATGAATTCCTGGGGACGCTGGTCTACGAGTCCGGCGGACGGTTCAAGGTTGTGCATTACTGGCGAATGGAGGCGGGCGGCGAGCCATCGCACGAGCTGATGGACGATGTGAGAGCCGTCGACTGGCTGCCGCTCGATGACGCAGTCGAGCGGCTCTCGCGCGCTTACGAGCGCGCCTTTCTTGCCAATGTGGGGCCGCTCGCGCTTGAATCCGCCGCCGTCGCCAGACGGCCCAAGGCCAAGAGGCAGCCGGTTGTCGAGAAGCGTCGCCGTCAGCCTGCTCTCGCTCCCCAGCCCCCGCTGAAGACACCGGTGCCGGTGGCGCTGGAGCCCGATTTGACGCCGGCTGCGATCGTGCCGGATGAGCCATTGGTTGTCGGCGACGATGTTGTCGAGGCCGAACCATCCAATCTTTCGACGGCGCCCGGGATCACGACGCAAGCTGCGGAAGAGATCTCCGCGGCCACGGTTGTGGAGCCTCAATCCGGCAACGACGCTCCGATTGAAGCGGGCCGGGGCCGGCGCATCAACCTGGTGCAAAAGGTGCGGGATTGGCTGCGGTGGGCTGCCTAGCCCGCGGGGGCAAGGTCTCCTTCGAGCGTGATCGATCGCCGTTGCAACAGCCCTAGCGTCTCTTCTCCTTCGGCGGGGGCTTGCCTTTCGGCGGCGGTGGCCGCTTCGGCTGCAGCGCGGGCCTGTTCGGCAATCCGGGTTGACGCAGCCCGGGCGCATTGGGTTGCCGCTGCAGGCCGGGCGGTTGTTGTTGTCCTTGCTGTCCCGGCCGGTTAGGCGAACCCGGCTGCTGCGGCGAGCGTGGTTGCAGTGAATTTTGCCGTTGCGGCAAACTATTCTGCCGTTGCGGTCCGGGCTGACCCGGCTGATTGCCGCGCGGATTATTGCGGTTCGGATTGGCCTGCCGCAGCGCGCGCTGCTGGCTCACGACCTCGCGGCCGACGACCTGTGCCGCATGCACCTGGCGCACGATGCCCTGGTCGCGGGCGGCCTCTCGCGGCGAGATCACGAGCGGCGCGGCGGTGATGCGGCCGCCGGCGCCGGGCCGGATCGTGAAGCCGCTGGCTCCTTGCGTGAGCGAACCAAGCCGGACGCCGTTGCGATCGCTGACATCGATGTGGCCGACCCTGCCGTCGGGATCCGGATAAAGCTTGATATTGTGGCCGCCGGCGGCGTTCGCGCCTTCCGGCACCTCGACCAGTCCGGTGGTGCCGCGAATGCCGAGCGAGGCGGATGGCGTCGTTATTTTCATGTCGCCGGTCTTGGCGACGGCGGAGGCGACAAAGGCGACCGTGCCCTTGGTGATATCGAACAAGGCGTTGTTCTGCTTGCCGCCGTCCTCATAAAGGTAATTGTCGACCGTGATCCGCGCATTGGCGGTGAGGTTGAAGGTGGTGGCGTCGTTGAAGGTGACGCCGAGCGTGGAATTTGCCGATGTCTGCAGGATATCGTTGAGAAAAATGTCGTCCCGGAGCTTGAGCGGAAGCGAATCCTTGTTGCGGATGACGGTTGCCGTGCCGGTGAGCGTCGCGACGTTGCCGATCGGCTCGTCGGCGGGTGCCGAGGTGGCCGAAGGCGTGGCAGGCGAGGGTGGTGCGACCGGTCGCGCGGGCGCCGGAGCAGGCGTGGGCAAAGGTGCCGGCTGGGTCTGTGCAAGCCGTGTCGGACCCAAGATCGTACTCAAGTTCGTACTCAAGTTGGCGTCGACAGCGGACGGCGCGGGCCGCTCTTCGATCGGAGAGGGTACCGCGTAAGCATTCACCTCGCCCGCGAGCGTGAGGCAAACGAGACACGAGAGCGCGAATGAAAGCCGGCGCCGCGCCACGCTTGAGCTTGATTTGCCAAAGCGTGAGCCGGTTGATGAAAGGATCATGCCTACCTTCAATCGCCTGGAGCGCGGTCGGACGTAAAATTCGCATTCCACTTTTGCCGGATCGGCTCATTCCCGGCAACAATGGAATTGAACCAGGGCGGCTGCGATTGAGGCCTTTGCCGGCTGAATGTGAGATGAATGCGGATGGCTTGCCGTCATGGCAAAGTGCTTCGGTTTGGGTGCTTGAATCATTTCCAAACCGATGCCTTCAACCGGCAAAACCGGACATCCGCATTTCGGAGATTACCCCCTAACCGGACATGGCACGGACAGCCCAATTTGGTCGATGATGACCCGGAGCGGTCATTCAAGTCGCGGTTCGGCGCCGTTCGTGGTCATCCTCGAATCTTCCAAATGGCTCGTATATAGTTTCCGGCTCGAAGCCCGAACGCCGAGGTCGCGGTCATGCGGCAGATTTGGATCACGAAGATTGGCCCGCCTGAAGTTCTCGAGGTGAAGGAAGCGCCCGACCCGGAGCCCAAAGCCGGCGAAGTCCGGATTCGCGTCGAGGCAAGCGGGGTTAATTTCGCCGACATTATGGGCCGCTTGGGTCTTTATCCCGACCTGCCCCCCATCCCGGTCGTGCCTGGTTATGAGGTCAGCGGCCACATCGATGCTGTCGGTGCGGGTGTTGCACCGAATTGGGCTGGCCGTGATGTTTTAGCGGCGACCCGATTTGGCGGCTACGCCGATACTATATGCGTCCCGATCAAGCAGGTTTTCGCACGCCCGCCTGGCATGTCGGCGTTGGAAGCAGCCTCGATCCCGGTCAATTATTTCACCGCTTGGCAGCTTATCGTGGTCATGGGCGGCCTCAAGGCGAACGAGACGGTCCTCATCCATTCGGCCGGCGGCGGCGTCGGCATTGCTGCAACCCAGATCGCAAAACACATCGGCGCCCAAGTTATCGGCACTGCGTCCGCGGCCAAACACGCCGAATTACGCGCGCTCGGCATCGACCACCTCATCGATTACCGAACGGAGGACTTCGAGACCCGCACGAGGGAAATCACCAACGGCCGCGGCGTCGAGCTCATTCTCGACGCCGTCGGCGGCGGGTCATGGAAGAAAGGTTATCGCGTCCTCGCACCGACAGGACGGCTTGGCATATTCGGTATTTCCGCGGCCGTGAGCGGCAAGGAACGCAGCCTGCTCGGAATGCTGGCTACGCTTGCCCGCGTCCCCTGGTTTCAATTCAACCCGCTGTCGCTGATGAATGCGAACAAGGGCGTCTTCGGCGTCAACCTCGGCCATATGTGGGGTGAGATCGATCGCCAGCGTCAGTGGGCCGATCAGCTATTGAACTTGTGGACACAGGGCGCCATCAAGCCGAAGGTCGCGCGCACCTTCCCGTTCGCCGAAGCTCCGCAAGCGCACCATTTCGTCCAAGATCGCAGGAATATCGGCAAAGTCCTTTTAGTGCCGTGACTTCATTCCTGATCACTTCCGCGAAGAATTCCAAAAAAAACAAGAGCTCGGGGGAGCCCCGCTCTTACGGGTCGTGCGCGGGATAACAGCATGCAATGACTGCGGTTGCGGCAGCTCACCGCGCGGCCGCGGCGGCTTTGCAACGCGGCGCACTTAGTCCGGAATTGTGAAGGTTTGCGGATGTCGGCCCCATGAAGGTGGCGCGGCGCACACAGCGGGGCCGTCGTACGCAAACCTCCAAGGGAGGAAACCGCGGGGTGTCGGGCGAGGTGTCGCGTCAG
>JBKQRS010000307.1:0-11504 GCA_052143915.1 Bradyrhizobium sp. | reverse complement strand
CTACTTCGGCAAAGAGGTGCGATTGCGGCGCCAGGAAGTCATCGTTACCGGACGATATGAATACTGGCGGGAAATTCGCTGTGATATAACGAACAACGGAGAATTGCTCAATGCGGGGGTCCTTCATAAAATCTTGGGTACCAAAATAGGCCCAAAGGACACCCCGTCTCCTGAAGTTGTGGGTTAACTCGGCATCATAGATTCCACAGTGCAGGATTACGCCTCGTAGTTGTGATCGCTCAATTGATGGTACGATACCCACCTCTCCCGCGTAGGATGGCACGCTAATGACATTTGCTAGTTGTGCGGCAATTTGCGCGCCTGAGGAATCCCCCGCCAAGAACAATTTCGAGGGGTCCACATGTAATCGCGTCGTATTCTTGCCGACATAGGCGAGAACCTCGTTAACTTGGCGAACAGGGCTGGGATAGTTTTTTTCTGGAGCGAGTGTGTAATTGACACCTACTGTTGTAAATCCTCTGGCAGCAACAATCTTCAGATAGTTGGCAATACCGTCCTTGCTGCCCGTGATCCATGACCCGCCGTGCACCCACACGATGGTTGGCAGTAATTGCTCGGTCTCCACTATTGTCGCAGGGTAAAAAACGTCGAGTTTAGCGTCGGCATCGCCAGCTTCGTAATGCAGATTAAGTTGCTCGACCACGCCAGCGGGAACGTAGTGTTCAACCGGGCGAGCTTTCGCTAGTCCTTCCCTGTACACATATAGCCGAGAATAAAGGACCATCGGCCAAGGGCTAAAATAAAACGAAGCATACACTGCCACCGCGGCGAGTAGAATGCTTCCGCCGACAGCCCAAAAGAGCCTTATCATCAGCGTCGTCTTATCATCTGATTTACCTCGCAAATGCGCAGTGAGCATCTGGGCGTGCGCTTGCTCCGCAATAAAAAAAACGCTAGCGAGATTATTGGATCACAAATATTGCACATCTTACGTTTCAGTCTCATAACCTACCTGCTTTTTAGCCCCGACAATTACATTTCGTGCCGTTGCGATGACAACCATTTTTCATTGTATAATGGCAACGTATAAGGGCAACGTCGCAGCCAGGTTAGCAAAAATCCACGATCCCCAATACGACACGGCCGCCGGCCCAAAGCGCGAGCTACTTTGGTCTTCCAGGGATGCTGAGCATTTAGCTCTTTTGCGGCACGACCACGTGGCTGCCGCCATTGCATCCTATTCTAAGGTTAGGGGGCAAGAACTCCGGACTGGCTAAAGTCGTACGTTCTCTGTCCTTTCAGCGCTTGTTTTGGTAAGCTCGAGTCGAAGAACGACACGGCGGCTACAACTATAGCTTGTTTTCGAGAATGTGCACGCACTCAATAGTCGGCCTCCCCAGACCTAAGGTGGTGACGTCATTTTCCACCAAGAACCGATCGAACATATTGCATTACAAGGGTTGCATAAAGACTTTGCAATCTGGAGCAGTATTTTTCGCGCGCACGAATGATTATGTGGAATGTAGAGTGAAATTTCCATGCCTCGTATTCTTTTCAATATGCCCAGCCAGTTCGCAGGCCGCCCTTCCGGCGTTGCTCGTGTGGCCTTTGAACTCCTCCATCGGTTGATTGGCAAAGGCAACTTCGAATATATCCTTCGCTCGCCATGGCCTTTGGAACAGCTTCCGGACTTTTTACAAGGCAGGCCGCTTGAAGTAGTCGTTGTTCCCCGCCCTTCCATTCTTGTGTCTGACGTTATCAGGCAAGCTCTGACATTCGCTAGCTACTGTCGCCGCGCGAAAATAGATTTGGTTGTCAACCTTGATCCTTACGGCGCTGCGACGGGCGGAAAGGCACGGCTGATGATCGTCCACGATCTATATTTCAAGACTATTCCTCAGCAGATTGGACGGCGGGCAAGGCTTACCAACGACTTAATCTACCGGCTGATGCTTCGCGGGAATTCCAACATCGTCACAGTATCGCACGCGACTCAGGTTGATCTTGAGTGCTGGTATCCTCAGACGAGAGGTCGGATAACCACGATTCATTCCGGCACCTCTCTGCAACCACACCAAGGCCAGTCAAGCGCGCCTGCGGTCGCTGGCCGATACGTCATGGCCGTGGGAAACGCTACCGAAAACAAAAATTTTTCTAGTCTCGCAGAAGCAATGGCCAGCATCCACTCCTCCGATCCGGATATTGCCTTAGTGCACGTTGGTAATGACCCCGGCGAAATTCTAGGTCGAACGTTGCAGCAGATAAATTCAGCGGTACGCCTCGTACGCTTCTCCGGAGTTGACGATGCACAACTCACAAATCTTTACCGGCACGCCGCCTGCTTGTGCGTTCCGTCACTCTATGAAGGTTTCTGCCTGCCCATATTGGAGGCCCAGGTATGCGGTTGTCCTGTAGTATGTTCAAACCGATCGGCCATGCCAGAGATAGCGGGTAAAGGCGCGGTCTTAATTGACCCGACGGACCCTGTTGCGCTCGCAAGTGGCTTGAAGAGCGTACTAGACAACCCGGCGAAGGCAGCGACTCTCGTGCGTCTCGGCCTGAAAAATGCGGACCGATTTTCTTGGAACAAGGCGGCACACGACTACTACGACCTTTTCGTTCGCGCGATTACCGCCCAATAGGCGCGACCTCCCTCTCTTTTGCCGACCAGCTGAACCTTTGGCCGCCGCTCCGGCGCGCGGCGTGCCTAATCCAGCTGCAGAATTCGCGCCGGAGATATCCGTCCCCTCATCATATCGACCAATGCCAGTATGTTTCCCTTTAGCCTTCCCCTACGGTCAACCCAGGGCTCCGGGTAAAGACTGCGTGCCAAGTTAGCCGCTATGTTGCGCGACATAATCTTGTTTGCATACCAGCGCGGCATTGAACCTTTGCGGATAAGATAGATTGGATTGGCTATCTGCGAATAGCCGAAGCGAACTCCAGACGTTCGACCAAGTTTGATCCCCAGATGAACGCCGCGCAACATCCCCGACAACACAATACGCCCGTAAGGATGTAGCCGGCGGGAGAAGTCGATATCTTCCTGCCAACCATACAGCGGGAGATTTTCGTCGAATGAAATACCGTGGTCTAAGATGGCCTTCAACCGAAACGACATATTGCATCCGTAGGTGCTGTCCCAGTCCGTGAGTTCGTTAAGAGAACCGAGCGAACTGGGCGCAGCGCGAACCAGATCCAAGCCTTTCGCCGTACTCAACCCCGGCCCGGTCGCGCCATCGGCGAGAAGAAATCCGGTTGCACCGACCACGTCTGGCCGCGCCAGAAATATCTTCTCGATATTTTCGATATAGCGCACATCCGGGAAATAATCGTCGTCGAAGAAAACGATGACGTCGGCGTCCCGCACGCTTGCGAGGATCTTGTTACGCTGGGCTGGCAAACCGACCGGTCCGCTCACGACGGCGGTCGGCGCCGGGAAGTTCTTCAGGGATAGATCGTCGACGTCCTTCGCAGCGATCGGGCAAATCACCAAGCGATCGGGCAGTCGCGTCTGTTCCGCCAGAAGGGCGACCGTCTGCGCAAGAATCTCGCGCCTTCCCACGGTTGCAATACCTACTACGATTTTAAGTTTATCAGCCGGCATATTAAATCCGTCGGACGATCCTGAGTGTGCGTTGAAACTTGAAAACTCCGCGAAAAAGCACAGCGAGCCTCCTGGTACAATCCGCCGAAATCGAGAACGTTAGCCTGAACAGCGGAAAGTTGGGTTTACTCGCTAACAACCAATTGCACTCTCCTGGAGCCGGTAATGGTAAAAAAGAAGCGGAGAATCCAGCCCGGTCGTCGAAGGATACGCCGTCACTAGTAACCATGAATGGCTATCCCTCGTTCGAAAAGAACTCGCTGACCTGACAACACTTGCTGGTATCGGAAAAAGTACATATCTTGACGAAGGCCAAAGCATCGGAAGTCCAGTGTCCTCGGCCTCATTCTGGGTTAGCGATCTCGGGATAATATGTCCAACTCTCGTTGAGGTGTTCGTTAATGCGTTGCGAGTTGCGTTTGACCAAGATAAATCCCAATATGAACGCGGCTGTGGTCGAATCCCTCTATGCAAAGGCGGGATCCGAGATGAAGGCCGGTGACAAACTATGTGATCTTAGTGTTGATCTGAGCAACGGTTTTTCGCAGTACTGTCCGCCGATTTCCTACTATCGTGTTGTCGTGCGTGAAAAGGTCTGGTTGCAAGAGTTCCTCGTCGGCCCCGGCGACAGCTGCGACGTCGGACAACTGATGGCGGTTTTTGGTACGGAACAGGGTGACCCCGGCGAAGGGGTGCCAGCTCGACCGCTGCGTATCACCACTGCCGCTATTGCCCATCATTCAGGCATGTGGTCGGGCGGCGATCGATGACTTCTCTTGCGCTTTCGTGTGGTCCACTCGAAGCCGAAGGTTACGTTATCCGGCGGTCTGGAATGCATTGGCTGCATGATGAGGGTTATGTGTGTCGTCCAAACGAGGTGATCGGCTTCTGCAATATCAGCCTGGAACAAGCCTCCGGCAGGCGGTCTGGGCAGTTTCCGCTGGCCGGCGAGATGGAGCTTCACGTCGCTTTCGCGCCGCGGACCGGTGGACGCCTGAGAATTTCGCAGGGAAATTCGCCCGGCGGCTATCTCAATGCTCTTGGCCTGCACGTGTGGAATCCGAATGACGTATTCGGATACCTTGAGGATGCTCCAGGTGACGACGACGCCGCTCAGGCGCCCCCAAACCCTGGCGAACTGCGGCTACTCATGATCGCCGGCCGCCGCATGAGCGGATTGGCGGATACCAATATCGGAATTCTGCCAGGTTGGCACAGCCGAAGCCGGGCCTGGTGGTGCGACCGACCAGGCGGCGATCTGTCGACCTTACTGTGCCTGGGCCTTTGTGATGCGGCCGGCGTCGTCCGCGGCAACGAAGCTCCGTTTGTAGAAGCGTTCGAGGCGACACCTTCTCCGGCCCATTTTGTCTACGTCCCCGATCATCCGATGGTACCCTGCGCGCCGATTTTGTTCGAGCAGCTTATGCGATCGCCTGCGCAGAACGAGGCGCTGGCGGCGGATTTAAGCGTCGGTCTGAGCAGTGGTTCTGTCGTACCGAATGCAGATGACTGGATGTTCGCGGGCGCACTATTGTCCTCGCTGCAAAATTCACCGATGCGCGAAAAGTATGACGTTTTGACTCCGGCCGGTTTGCGCCAGCTGGGACCTGCAAACACCATCCTCTTGTCGATGGCCGCGGAAGTCCCTTCAGTACTCAGGCACAAGAAGCTCGGTTACTCGGTTCAAATGCTGCGACACCGTCAGACGGCGGCAGGCCCGGCAATTCGATCGTGGCTCTCTTCGGCCTTCGAGCCGGTGAAACGGACGGTCGATGATGTGCAGCGAGATTATCGGAAGCTCATTGATGCCGTCGCCGCGCAAACCGGCGCCAGGGTCGTGATCATTAACCGAATGTCGACGTCGGGCTTCGAGGATATCACGAGCTATGCGGCGTTCGACGCCCCGCTCGGAGACACCCTGGAAAACATCTCGGCTAAGGAAATGAATTTGATGCTGCACGATCTCGCCGAGGATTGCGACTTTTCGATCGTCGATGTCGATGCTATCGCCGCCGACCTCGGTGGATCAGAACATCTTCCAGATGGAATTCACCACAGCGCCGCAATGCAGGCGATGGTGCGGGACGAGATCAGTCACATTCTAAACACCGCCACCAGCCCAGGTCGAATTAGGTGATCTCGAAGGCAACCGGAAGGTCCGTTGCGGCCTGGTTGCCGTCGGGCAGAGCTTCGTGGTCGTCGTCGCTCAAAAGTGCCAAAGGCAGCCCTATGCCTTGCCATTTTCCGGCCTCCGAAAGGATTTTCCTGAGCACTCCCGGCTGACCGGCGCGAACTTCAACAATTGCCTTGTGTGTTTCAAGCTCGACGATGAGATCGCCCTGGTTGAATCGATGTCCCAAGTCGCCATGCCATTCGAGGACACGAATCTCCTCGACATCTGCGACCGCAGGAACAGAGATCTGGTAGATCATTTCAGGACTCTCCACTTCATCGATTGGATTTCGAACACGTCGGAAATCTACGTTGCTTTAGCAGCTTCTGCGCGGCCATCATAACGCGCGAAGCATCCGGCAAGCATGCGGGCTCAAGCACGGGATTGGATGACACAGGAGCCGGCAACGCACCGACCCGTACTGCGGATATCAAGCCGAGAGCTTCTTGGACTCGCGCGATAACTTCAACCCCGACGCCGCAGGTCACTTGCCCTTCTTCAAGGGTCAGGAGCGCGCCGGTTTGGCGGACCGAATTTACAATCGTGTCGATATCAAGGGGGGCAAGACTGCGCAGGTCGACAATCTCGGCGGAAATCCCATCGGCTTGAAGTAGTTCTGCAGCCTCGACGGCCACCCGATTCATGAAGGAATGCGTCGTGATAGTCAGGTCGGTCCCCACGCGGCGGATCTTAGCCAGGCCGAACGGAACAATCGTTTCAGCGACCGGGACTTCACCCGCGATGGGAAATAGGCGCTTGTGATCGACGAAGACCACGGGACCGTCTTCCCGTAGGGCCGCCTTCATCATTCCATAGGCGTCCGCGGCAGTCGCAGGAGCGACGACCTTTAAGCCTGGCACACTCATCAGCCAGGCCTCTATGCACTGGGAATGCGCGACGCCCTGCCCCTTGGCGCCCGACGTCGTCTTGACAACCACGGGCGCGGTTAACCGCCCACCGGTCTTAAAGCGCAACTTGGCCCCATAGTTGATCAGCGGATCGAATCCCAGCATCATGAAGTCCATGTAGGTGATGCTGACCAGAGGACGATACCCGGCCGCGGCCGCCCCCACTCCTACTCCCACCATCGCTGCCTCGGCGACCGGCATGTCGCGAACACGGCTTGCGCCGAATTTCGCGAATAGGCCGTCGAACTCCCTATAAGATCCACCGAATGCGCCGACGTCTTGACCCAATATAAGGATACGGTCATTTCTGGCCATCTCCTCGCCCACGGCCCGCATGATAGCCTCGCGAAAGAACATTCTTTCCGTAGCTTCTTGAATTTCACCAGACATCGGTCAAAACTTCCGCGGTGCTTGGATATTCAGAAGCGTCGGCGAAGGCGAGTGCTTCGGCAACGATTTCGAATACCTCGCGATTAAGATTGGCCTCCATCGCCGGGTTCAGAATTCCGGCAGCTGCGAGAACGGCATTTTGGCGCAGGATCGGACATTTCGCTCTGATCTCCACCAGTTCGGCCCGGCTACGAGTTTCCCGAGCATTTGTGGAATGACTGGCAAATCGAAAGGAGATGGTTTCAATGAAGGCCGGTCCTCTGCCCGCCCGCACATAATCAACGGCCTCGCGCGCGGCCTTCGCAACCACGTCGACGTCCATGCCGTCAATTGTTTGAGATGGCATTCCAAAGGCCGCTGCAACATCCGACAGATTTTTCGGGGCGAGCGCGGCCGTTCGCGGCGTGGAGACCGACAGCTGGTTATTGTTGCAGACGAACAATAATGGTAGCCGCCAGATCGACGCGATGTTCAGGGTTTCGTGAAGAGCGCCCGCTCCGAAAGCCCCGTCTCCAAATAGAATAGCCACGATGCCGTTGCTTGCCGACACCTGCTTGGACAACGCGACGCCCGCAGCGATGCTAATGTTACCGCCCACGACGGCGTGGGCACCAAAGAACCCTGCGGCTGGATCGGCAAGATGGCCTCGGCCGCCCTTGCCCCGATTGGTTCCGGAAGATTTGCCGAGCAGCTCAGCCATCACGAGATTTGGTGCGACGCCGCGCGCCAGCGCTGGACCAATCGAGCGCCCTCCTGTCAGCAACTGATCGTCGTCATCAAGGGCCGAACAGAGCCCAACGGCTACGGCCTCTTCTCCCGATGAAAGAAGTTGGAAGCCGTGATCCTTCCTGGCCGCTAAAGCTTCTTCGAATGCTCGAATGAGCATCATGGTCCGGAGCGTGCTTGTTCGGTCAGACGCGATCATGATCTATTTGCCAACACTCGTGCGGCTGCGCAGCGCTTGCCGCGCTGCTGCCAGAACCATCACCATGCTGGAACGAAGTCCGCGCCGCGCAACCGATTGCCTCAGTTTCAGGAAGGCGTCTCGAATTCCGAACTGCCCCGTCATCATCAGGTGTATCAACCAGCCCGCATGGCTGTCCTTGTCCGTGTCGACAACCGTAGCCACGACCTGCTTTCGCCGACCTTGTCCCAGTTTGAGAATACTCGGCAGCACCATATCCCGCTTGGCGACCATGGGACCACTCAGATTTAACTGTATGTTGGCGACGGTCGCTCTGGCTGCATCCTGGACCTCGAATGGAAGGTAGGCATCGAGGCCGGCCGACAACACCGCGAGCGCGATGAATTTCCCGGCGGCTTCCGAGGCGCATTCGCCGGCGAGCCGGTAATCGGTATGGAGTTTGCTGGCCCCGATATCTGCAAGACTGCGATCGAGATCGACGATGAAAAGCCCGGTCTCACGCGAGAGCTCTGCAGCAAGAAGGTCAAGACGGCGGATACGAACGAGTCGGGCTGGGTCAGCGCTGTCGCCTGTCGCCACGTGGCGAAAGACAGTACAAAGAAACACTACGGCGCCGTCTGCGCTCATCAAGGCCTGGCACTGTTGGCGAAGTCGCTTTTCAACCTCTGCCCACGGCTCTCGGTAATTTGCGACCTCTGGCAGCAACGATATAACTGTTATGCCAGGCTCTTCAAAACCCTGCAACGCATCGAGCGATGCCGCGAACTGGCACCGCACCGTCACGGGTCTGCCTGACGCTGCTCCAAGACTGCTTTCAAGCAGCATCGCAGTTTGGCTGACGGCGGCACGCTCGTTGTTATCGACCACCGCTCTTACGGAGATGGTCACCGGCTCGCTCATTTCGTCGCTATCTCCGATGCCCTAGCTTTGAAGTGGGCTTGACGCACGTTTTCTATTCCTACCACGCCTTTGCAACGCTCGGCGGCAGCTTCCAGCTCAGGCAGCGAAGTTATTCTTGAAACGGCCGGGAAAGGTAGCGGGTCGGAAAGACTGGCCCAGAAAATCGACATCAGCGCGACCGCTGGAATTGGATGGGCGTCGTAGAAAATCTCTTCCCACTCCGTATTCGCAACGGGATCTCTCCAACCCGTTCGATGGGTCAGATGATAACTGAACGCTCTGTCAACCGGGACCATACGCGCCCCGGCCTTGCACAAGCGCAGGGCCAATTCCCGATGCTCATTGATCGTGATCGCCTCGTCGAACCCTCCACAGGCCAGAAATGCCTTGCGACTTACAGACTGGTTCGAGCCTGAAGCCGCAGCCCATAGGACACTGCAGCCCGGGTAAGCCCGCAGCGCTACCTTTTCAAGTTCAAACAAACGCCGCGGGCCCGCCCCCGGATATATCCCGGGCTGCGAGCGGTCGTGGATCGATTGAAAACGCTCGACGACATCGTGAAGCGTTACGCGCATGCGCGAAAGCTCGGAAGCGGACATGGCAGCAACCCGCTCCTCCTCCCCCGGTCGCGGCGACCCGGTCTCGGGATCGGCAAAGAACCGGGTACAACGAAGCTGATGGGTCTGGCCGCGCCCGACAAGCCCCGACCCGCTGCGGTGAACTTCGAGATGGCTGGATACGAAGTCCGGACCTGCGAGAGTGTCGCCGTCCAAAAAGATCAGGATGTCACCGGAAGCGCGCAAAGCGCCTGCATTTGCGGCGCCCGACCGGCCGAGCGGGGTTTTATGATCCAGCCGAGCGAGGGGCATTATTTCTGCCGCCTCTTCTATCACCTTTTCCGTATGGTCGGTTGATCCGTCGTTGACGACCACGACCTCTGGCGGCACGGTTTGTCCGATGAGTGACCTAAGGGTCAGTCTCAGACGGTCGGCTTCATCCTTGGATCGGACAATTACACTGGCGCGCACGTTGACTCCTGCAACATCGTTATGACCCCGAGGTCATGCAACACCCGAACGAGTTCTTCTGCGACGATACGATATCCATCCGGAGTGAGATGCATCGCATCTATCTTATAATTGTCGGCTCCCGCCCGGCCAATAATTGAATCGACATCAACAATCGAGCAGCCGACCTCCTCCGAAAGCTCTGCTAACCCAAGATTGAAGCGGCGGCACCGGGTCGAATAAATCTCTCCCAACCCCTGAAGCGAATGAACTGTTTCGCCCGGAATGATCGAACAAACATTGTAAACGAGAATAGGAACATCGGTGCGTTCGCGGATTCGATCGATTATCTGCCGTAGGTTGCTCATCGACGTCGCAACGTCGAGCAGATCTTGCCTGGTGAAATCGGTCTTGAGCCAATCCCGGTCCGTCTGTGACCATTTTTCTGGGTCGGCTGGGTAGAACAGAAACCCGGTCTGCTTGTGTTTAACCAACGTTGTTGCGGTCTCGCCGAGGATTGAGAGAATGATCGCGTCAGCCGTATTGTCGAACAGCGCCGTACTGAATTGGCTTAGAGCAGGATACGATCCAAGCGGCAGTTGACGCTCGGCGATTTCGGGCGGCGCCGTTCCGTTCGCCTGGAGGATCGCGTCAGACCGCGTCCAGGTTTCGTGCCGGAGGCGAACCACGATGTCCGAGCGACCGCGAACGACGTCATTGATCCCGTTCCAGCGGAGCTCCCCGCCGATGCGACAGGAGTGAAGGGAATCGTGGACGTCCACATTGCCTTTTGCAAACAGGTTCAGGCGCCTCACGGATTAACCCTCAAATGCGACCATCAGGCGTTAAATATATCGAAATCTCTTTGGGAACCAAAGAGTTCGGGAAACTGCCACCCGGATGGATTTCAATCAAGACGATTGCTGTAATTAGCCTTACTAAAGGAACTAGAGCATAATTGGTGATGTTTAAGGGCCCGATCACTAGAGTCGGACGTCCAAGAACAATATGCTGCAGTTAATTAGCCTCCTGACCGACTTAAATCCACGAGTAAAGAGCGTTAGCACCAAAGTGCCCAATTTCTCACCTGCAGAAAAGTTAATCGGTATTCCCCCGGGAATTGGTGCTGACGACCGCTACCGCACCGTTCCCGAACGGCAAATTGCCGATATGCTCCTGGTTGCCGCGTTCGTGTCCGACTTGGAGGCGGGTCGACGAGATAGCGCACTCGCCCGCGTCCTTGCGGCGCTGGATAAGTGGATTGCGCTCGGCCTCGGTTATCGAATGTCGGATCGCGGGGAGCGCATGTTCGATCCCGTCGAGGTCGTCAATCGTATGAAATGGAGCGGTTATCAGGGTTTGGACGACTTCTGGATTAACCATTTCGTCGCTACGGGACGCGCATTTCTTGGCAAGTGGGATCCCGGAGCGAGTGATGCACCGGCCCGACCCGGCCGGCAGGATCCTATGCGTTTCAGCGTCAGCCTGCGCCGAATTTTTAGCCTGATTGGGATTGAAGCGGGGCAAAAACTCCGCCTTCGTCTGCCCCTGCCGCTCTCGCAATCCTCCGAGCAGATCGAGGTCGAGCCGATAGCCCCAGCCGGTTTGCTGGCGCGCGTCGTTCGATCTGAAG
>JBKQRS010000306.1:0-14365 GCA_052143915.1 Bradyrhizobium sp. | reverse complement strand
GGCATCCGTCGGAAACAAGGCGGCGGGCGAAAGCCCGCCGTCTTCTATTGGCAACAATGCGTAAGATGGGTTGAGCGAAGCGATACCCATCAATGCGGTTTGCGATAATGATGGGTTTCGCGAAGGGCTCAACCCGTCCTACGCACTGAATGAGGACCTCCATGCCCGGGCGCCGCCTTGTTGTCTGGTACAACACGCGCTGTCCGGTCTGTAACGGCGGCATCGACTGGCAGCGCAACAAACTACTCGCCGCGGTCCGCGCCGGCGGTGTGACTTTCAAGGACATCAACGAAGACCCCGGCGCTCTGGCGGCCTACGGCGCGTCGCTGGATGACATCCGCCGCCGCCTGCATGCGACCGATGAAGCCGGCCGCTTGATCGTCGGCGCGGATGTCGTGATTGCGCTATGGCGGATAACGCCTGGAGAAGGTTGGCTGGTGTCACTGTTCGGCAATCGGGTGATGTTGCCGGTCACGCGATATGTCTACGATCGGTTCGCCGATGTGCTTTTTTCATGGAACAAATGGAAAGGGCGCTGGTAGGCGCGCCATTCCCGATGATGGTGCTAGGCGGGTTGCTATGACCGAACCGACTTCACCATCTCCTGCGCCACCAGCCGACTTCCACCGCCCGGCCCGTCATCATCATCTCGCTCACGCTGTCCCATCGCCATGATCGCGCTGCCCATGGCGGTTGAGCCGAAGGTGACGATGAAGCCGAACAGCAACAGTCCAAGCGCGACGCCGGGCGAGCGGTCGGTGAAGATCAGGTGGCGCAGGCCGCCGGGGTTGAGCCAGAGCAGCCCGCCGACCAGGAACATCGCCAGCGACGTTCCGATTGCGAGGTTGATCGCGAGCAGCCGGAACAGCGGCGTTCGCAGCAGTTTCGGCCGGCGCGGTTTGGTGTTTGGCATGGTCTGCCTCGTGGACCTTTCGGCGCTAGCTTGTCATCGGCGAATCTAAGCACCGATGCGCGGGCGTTCAAGCTCGTCGCTCAAGGTTGACGGATGAGATTGAGTTCAAGCGGCAGCGGAAGTGCGCTCCCTCTCCCAGCCAACTCGGGTTTACCCGAGTTGGGCATTTTAGATTGTCGAAGTCGGATATATCCGACTTCGATGGGAGAGGGTTGGGGTGAGGGGGGTTACGGTCTATCGATGGAGAGAAACCCCTCACCCGGATCGCATCTATCGATGCGACGTAGCCGAAGCTCTGTTTCGGCGTTCTTTTTCAAGAACGGCCGCCGAAGGCGGCCTATGCCTCTCCCGCAAGGGGAGAGGTGAACTGAACTCGCGGCCGGACACAACGCCAACAAAAATCGCTACGCCGCCTCGCTGCCCGCGGCCGGCGGCTGGTTGGCGATCACGGTCTGCCACAGCGAAGCGATGCTCGCCTGCGTTTGCGGCGCGATCAGGCAATGGCCTTCATTGTCAAAGCCGCAGAACCGCGCGGTGGGATCGTGGCGGACTTGCGCCAACGCCTGGTTGATCAGGTCGAGACAGGCCATCACCTGCCCGACATTCGAAAGCCGCGTGTGATGCAAGATATCGATGAGGCGGAACGCCATCACGGCGGGCTGGCCGAAGGAGATGCCGGGCCGGCCGAATTCGAAGAACACGTTAACCGCGGGCATCATGCCCTGGATTTGCGTCAAAATGCCCGCGGCTTCTTCCGCGTTGCAGGCGACGAGATGGGTGGTTTGCGCCGGCGTGGGCGAGGGTGTCGCCGGCGCGTCGGCGGCGATCCCGAGCGACGCGATTACCTCATGCTCAATCCAGCGCCGCACTTCAGGCGGCGCATTGCGAATCTGGTCCGTGGTCAGGGTAATTCCAATCATGATGGCTCTCCTTTGCTCTCACCTTAAGAGAGGCGCCGCGAGCGGTATTGATGCGGATCAAAGGCGCTTCGGGCGTATTCCCCGCCGAAAATGCCGTTCATTTTTGACGCGCCGGTTTTCCCCGTGCCATGATTGCCGGGAATCGAAGGGAAACCAGCATGTACAGATTTCGCCTGGCCGTCATATTGGGCGCTTTTCTCGCCTCCAGCTCCGCCCACGCCGCCCGCTGCGGCGGCGACTTCAACGCCTTCGTGCAAAACATCTCGGCGGAGGCGGCTGCCGCCGGCATCTCGCAAGGCGTGATTTCGCAGGCGCTCGGCGGCGTGCAGCAGGACATGGCGGTGCTCAATTTCGACCGCCGCCAGCGTTACACCTTCACCAAGACGTTCGAGCAATATGTCTCGACCCGCGTCGGCTCAGGCCGCATCAATGGCGGCCGCGCCATGCTGCAGCGCTATTCGGGTTTGTTGTCGAGCATCGAGGCCAAGTATGGCGTGCCGCGGCAGATCCTGGTGGCGATCTGGGGGCTGGAGACCGATTTCGGCAAGGGCGACATGGGCAAACTTCCGGTGTTTCGCGTGCTCACGACGCTCGCGCATGATTGCCGCCGCAGCGAACTGTTCCAGGGCGAATTGCTCGCGGCCTTGCGGATCGTGCAACGCGGCGATCTTCCGGTCAGCCAGATGATCGGCGCCTATGCCGGCGAGATCGGGCAGACGCAATTCCTGCCGTCGTCCTACATCAAATACGGCGTCGATTTTGACGGCGACGGCCGCGTCGATCTCCGCCACAGCGTCGCCGACGTGCTCGCCTCCACCGCCAACCTGTTGCACACCAACGGCTTCAAGATGGGCGCGCCCTACGGCGAGGGGACGGCGAATTTCGAGGCGATGCGCGAATGGAACCACGCCACGATCTACCGCAAGACCATTGCCTATTTCGCGGATCAGCTGGTGGGAAGGTAAGCTGCCAACTCTGAGCTCGCCATGCCCGGGCAAAAGCGCGAAGCGCGTCTTCGCGCT
The DNA here is from genome assembly GCA_052143915.1 of Bradyrhizobium sp. GTDB lineage: Bacteria > Pseudomonadota > Alphaproteobacteria > Rhizobiales > Xanthobacteraceae > Bradyrhizobium. The sequence goes on along the minus strand of JBKQRS010000306.1, from coordinate 11,510 downwards.
GGATGTCCCGGGCATCCACGTTTTCACGGCGTCGCAACCAGGCGTGAGCTTTGGCTCCGCCCTTGGCATTGCGATATCCTACGCTGCCAACCATTCGATACTTTGGGCAATCATCCACGGCATTTTCCGGCCGCCACCTTCTATGACTTCGATATGATCTGGCAGCGTTGGACACCTGGTGAAAACTGAAGCAGGAACTTGATCGATATCAAAAAGCCGGTCGGAATAGGCGCGATGGTTGGCCCGCGGGCGCCTCCTGTGTGGAGGCAGGGCGGCGTTTTGGACAACAGCTCTCCACGTCGGGAGGAAACACCATGGCAACCTACGTTACGCTGTACAACTTCACCGACCAAGGTCTCAAGAACATCAAGGATTCCGTCAAGCGAACGGAAGCCGCTAAGAAGGCCGCGGCGGCGATTGGGATAAATGTCAAGGAAGTTGTCTGGACACAAGGACAATACGACGTGATCGTCATTTCAGAAGCTTCGGATGAGGTGAAAGCAAACGCGTTTGCGTTGAACACACTGAAATTGGGCAACGTTCGTGGACAGACATTGCGCGCGTTCACGGCAGCGGAGATGGAGAAAATCCTGGAGCAAGTCGCCTAGCTTCTAGCCATGCGCTGTTCGCGGGGACGACCTAGGGAGGGCACCCCTAAGTACCTTCTTTCCCCGCCTTCGCCGTCTTCGCGATCCGGCGCGCCATCACGTTCCAATAGGTGCCGGGCAGAAGGCGCTGCAGCAGGTCCATGAAACGGGCATCGCTGCCGATCAGGATGCGCGGCTGGTTCTTCTCGATGCCCTCGATGATCCGCCGCGCGGCATCCGCAGGCGTGGTCTTGGTGATCGCATCGAACCGCTCGATCGATTGCACGCGGCGCTCATTGTCGGTGACGCCGACACCGGCGCGGGAGTTGCGCACGATATTGGTCAGGACGCCGCCGGGATGCACCACCGAAAGGCGCACCGTGCTTGCCGCCATCTGCAGCTCGTGGCGCAGCGCTTCGGAAAAACCGCGAACCGCGAATTTGGCCGCGGCGTAGGCGGTCTGGCCCGGCGGCGCGACGATGCCGAAGATGCTCGAGAGGTTGACGATATGGGCCTCGCGCTGCATCGCCAGATGCGGCAGGAAGGCGCGCGTCGAATGCACCACGCCCCAGAAATTGATGTTCATCAGCCAGTCCATCTGCGCCTGATCGATTTCGCTGAACTGGCCGAGCAGGGCGACGCCGGCATTGTTGACGAGGATGTTGAGGCCGGGATGGGCCGCGATCGCGGCCTTCGCGAAGTCGGCGATCTGGCCGGGCTCGGAGACATCGACGCGGTGAACGCTGACTTGTCGCGAACTGCTGCTGCCGATCTCGGCGGCCACCGCCGCAAGTCCGGCCTCGTCGCGATCGGCCAGTGCCAGATCGCAGCCACGCGCGGCAAGCTCGATCGCCAGCGCCCGGCCGATGCCACTGGCGGCACCGGTCACGGCTGCGGCGGCTCCGGGAATCGCGGTCATGGGGGGCACTCCGGCTCGGGGGAAGCAATGCGTCTTTTTGCGGGCTCGCCGCGCCCGGCGCAAGAGCCGGTGGGGGGCTTTGGAGCCGTCATTGCGAGCGAAAGCGAAGCAGTCCATGGGGCCGCGACGTAAGGCTGGATTGCTTCGTCGCTGTCGCTCCCTTGCGCAACGCTTCGCGTTTGTCGCAGGCAATGACGCGGGTAGCGCCAGCCCCCAAAAACAAAAGGCGGGCTCGAGGCCCGCCGTTTCGAAACATCTCTCGCCCCACTGGGTGCCCGGGCGGAGCGCAGGCTCCACCCGGGCTTGAAAGTTACTTCTTCTTCGCTTTCTTAGCCTTCTTCGCCTTCTTAGCCTTCTTCGCTTTCTTAGCCATAGCATCCTCATTTGGGTTAATGGGTGGAAACGCGACACGAGGCATGCTCGGCGGAGGGCCAACCTCGCAACATCCTCAACTGTAATCCCAACAGATTCGCAGGCTGCTGCCCCGCACTGTCACGCAGGTGTCATTACGTTATCCACAGCTGTTATGCATTTTGACGCGTTTTTGGCACCGTGATCGGCTCGATCAGGCGAATCCGGAGCCGCCGCAATCGAACCGGCGCAGCCGCGCGCGCGGTCGCCAGGGTTAACGACGCGCCAACGCAGCGACGCATTCTGTATCGATCGAGGACGGCTCTCCCGCCATCTTCATCATTTCAAAACCAAGGCGCCGATTGCGCCGCGCGGGGTGAGAGTCCGTTAAGCGACACTGCTGCATGTTGCCCTCAAGACTACGGGGATAGTCATGGGCGCGCTGGGGTAACAGGGGAGACAGAACCGTGGGTGTTCTGGTTTCACGATGCTGAACGTACCGACGCTGTGGACGGCGTTCGTGATCAATTTTCTCGCGCTGGGCCTGATCTGGGCCTACGTGATGCGCAGCTACCCCACGTTCGAGGCGGCGCGGTTCTGGACCGGCTCGGCATTGGCCGCCGCCATTGGCGCGGCCATCGCGATGCTGATTATGGTCGTGGACTCGCTGATCCCGCTGTTGGCCGGCGGCACGGTCGTGCTTTTCTCCGGCTGCCTGGCCATGATGGGCATCCAGCGGTTTTACGACCAGCCGGTCACGTGGCGCGACACGGCGCTGATCACCGGATTGACCTTCGCCGCCATGGCGTTTTTCATGTTCGGCTACAACAGCACGACGCTGCGGATTGTGGTCTATTCGATAGCCCAGGCGGTGCCGCTGGTGCTGACGCTCAGGTTGCTGATGTCGCCGCAGGATGGCCGGGTCAATCCCGGGGCCCGGCTCGCTGGCGTTATCTCCATGCTCATTATCGGCATCTACGCCTTTCGCGCCGTGGGCAAGATCTTCCATATCGGTGGCGACTTCTCGTTCTCTCAGTTCAACGGGCCGCAGTCGGTCATGATCCTGGCGCTGATGTTCCTGTCGATGGCCATCAATTTCGGCTTCCTGCTGATGGCGATCGACCGGCTCCGCAACGAGGTCGCCGATCTGGCGCTGATGGACGATCTCACTGGGGTCGGCAACCGGCGGCATCTCCTGCAGCGCTTGACCGAGGAATGCGCGAGGTCGGAGCGCAGCAGCGCGCCGTTTGCGCTGCTGGTGATCGATCTCGATGGCTTCAAGACGATCAACGACACCTACGGCCATGCCGCGGGCGATGCCTGCCTGCAGCACTTCACGCTGATGGCGCAGACAAGGTTGCGGCCCGGCGACATGCTGGCCCGCACCGGCGGCGACGAGTTCTGCGTCGTGCTGCCGACCTCGACGCTGCGCGACGGCGCAGCGATCGCGCGCCGGATTATCGACGTGTGCCGCGACGACGCCGCCGCCTGCGTAGGTAAGGACATCCCGATCGCGGTCTCGATCGGCGTCGCGCAATGGAGCAGGGAGGTCGGCGCGTTCCCGGACCGGCTGATCGCCGCCGCCGACCACGCGCTCTACGTCGCCAAGAAGGAGGGCAGGAACCGCCACGCGGTGTACGAGCTCGCGCCGCCGCTGGTGCCCCAGCCCGAGGTGATTGCAGACCTGGCGCTGCGCAGGCACGCTTGAATCATGCTAGGCAGAGGGCCCACCGGGCCTTGAACCATGACGTTCCGTCTGTTGGCGATGGCGCTTGGCGCAGTCGCCATTTTATCTTCCGCGGCCGCGCAAACCCCTGATCTCGCGACAGTCGCGAAACAATCGGGCACGCCCGAGATTCCCGGACTGAAGATGGTCTGGCTCGCGCCTTGGGGAGATGTTGCCAAGGCTCATCCCTGGCGCAACATCATCGTGCACCAGACCGAAGGACCGGCCGGCTCAGCCCGCGGCGGCGCGATCGAGCAGTCGAAAAACCCGACGCGGCGCGGCGTCATGGTCTGGGTGGAAACCGACGGCACGGTGTACTGGGCGGTACCGGATAATCTCGTCCCCACCCATACCGACGGCGCCGACCGCAACGACAACAAGTATATCGACAACAGCAAGACCTATCACCAGGTCAACAAGGACACCTCGATCGGGGTGGAATTCGCCGGCAACTATCCCGATGTCAGCCGCGGCGCCACCGAGGCGCAGATCGCGGCGTGGCGGATCCTGGTCAAGGTGCTGCGCGCGCGCTACGGCATTCCGCTTGATCGCGTGTATGCGCATAACTGGATCGACTTCAAGGACGCGCGCTACTGCGAAGGCTGTGCGCTGGCCACGCTGGCAAGACAGTGGGGGGAGTAGCCTGTCGCCCTCAAATCGGCTGCGTCATCCAGCTGAACAACCGATGGATCAGCCCGCGCTTTCGCCTGGCCGTCTCGGCCGACAGATCCTCATCCTCGGCGAGGCAGCGCTTGTAGAAGTAGTCCAGGAATATCATGTCGTTCGGCTCGGTGACGGTGAAATTCTCACTCCCGACGAACACGGTGTAGTCGTAGAAGAACGGCCCGATAAAGGGCACCGAGGGTGGCGTGGCGCGGTCCTTCGAGATCACGAATTGCGCGGGCTCGAGCCCATGGGCGATCATGGCTTGCTCGACGGCGGGAAGCTTGCGCATGAATTCGCCCGAAAAGCCGCCGACGGTTGATTGTAGCGTGATCGACATGGCTGGCCCCTATGCGGATGCTGCCTGCTTGGGATCGGGTCGCATATGCCCCTAGTCAGCCGGACGCCGCTTGAGGTTCAACACAATCTTGGCACACTGTTCGCGGCGTTATAGCCGGCGCAACGGGCAGACCAGGCTTAAGGCAGGGGAATTCGCAATGTCAGCATCGATCATATGGCCGGTCGCGGCGCGCCGTCGGCATCTGTTTCGGGTCCATCGCATCAGGGCCTTGGGCATCAGGGCCTTGCGCCTGATTCCGGCCGTTGTGCTGCTGCTCCACGCCGCGGTTCTGGCCGCCTCGGAGGAGCCGAGCAAGCCGTTCCTGGAAAAGAACAGCTTTTATCTGTCGTCCGCCGGTTTTCGTATCCAGGTCGCCAACGATCCGGCGGGGCAAAAAGCGCTGCGCGCGCTGCCGGCGCACCGCTTCGTCACAAACGGGGTCGGCGACGCCGTGCGTTATTTGTATGCCGAACCGCAGCATTGCGTCTGCATCTTTGTCGGCACCCAAGAGGCCTATGACCGCTACCGCAATCTCCTCAGCCAGCCGCTGAAGCCGACCGACAATGTGCCTCCTGATTACAAGACCCAGGCCGGCGTGCTGTTGAGCGGCCAGCCGCTGCGGCAGAGCACGGTTGGCGATCGCACCACGCTGTCGGACTATCTCAGCACCCTTCATTGAGGGGTGCCGGGACCCGTATCGCGACAACAAAAAAGCCGGCGTCGCCGCCGGCTTTCGTGTCTTGCTTCGATCCGCCTCGCTTAATGCGCGGCTTCCAGTGCAGCCGCTTCCTGCCGGGCGATCGTGCCTTTGACCGCCGACTGCACCTTCTCGAAGGCCCGGACCTCGATCTGCCGCACGCGTTCGCGCGACACGCCGAATTCGGCGGCGAGGTCTTCCAGCGTCATCGGCTCTTCCGCCAGACGCCGCGCCTCGAAGATGCGGCGTTCCCTGGGGTTGAGCACGCCGATCGCGCCGTTCAGCGCCTCGCGGCGATGATCGAACTCCTCGTGCTCGGCCATCAGGGCTTCCTGGTTGGGCGAGGTATCGACCAGCCAGTCCTGCCATTCGCCGGCCTCGCCGTCGTCGCGGATCGGCGCGTTGAGCGAGGCATCGCCGCCGAGACGGCGGTTCATGTCGACAACGTCCTGATCCGTCACGCCGAGGCGCTTGGCGATCATCTTCACCTGGTCGGGGTGAAGATCACCCTCGTCCAGCGCGGAGATCTTGCTCTTGGCCTTGCGCAGGTTGAAGAACAGTTTCTTCTGGTTCGCGGTGGTGCCCATCTTCACGAGCGACCAGGAACGCAGGATGTACTCTTGTATTGACGCCTTGATCCACCACATTGCGTAGGTAGCGAGCCGAAAGCCCTTCTCGGGCTCGAAGCGCTTTACCGCCTGCATCAGGCCGACATTGCCTTCCGAGACGACCTCGGAAATCGGCAATCCGTAGCCGCGATAGCCCATGGCTATCTTGGCCACGAGCCGGAGATGGCTGGTGACAAGTTGATGTGCCGCGTCGCGATCGTCATGCTCGCGCCAACGCTTGGCGAGCATGTATTCCTGCTGGGGTTCCAGCATCGGAAATTTGCGGATCTCGGCGAGGTACCGGGAGAGGCCGGATTCTCCGTTGAGAATCGGCAGGGTAGCTGTACGGGCCATTTAGCGCCCTCCAGTGGTTCAGGCCCCCGATAGCGGCGGGCCCGGCAGACGGCTGCTGTGTTAAAGCCAGTCGCTCTGCGATGTTCCGCGTTGGTTATTCAACGCAGGTGCAACATACACCAAACCGGGGGGCATTTGGAAGGATATCCGCCGTCACGTCCCCGTGTGGCTGATATAACCTATTGTCATAACAGTACTTTTCAGAACAGCCTGCGTCATAGCGCCGCTCGCAGGCAGTCCCGCAAGCGGGCCAGATCCTCCGGCAAATCCGAGTTCCACTCCAGAATCGCCCCGGTTTTGGGGTGTTCCAGGGCCAAGAGGTATGCATGTAGCGCTTGGCGATCGAGGGTGGCCAGGGCCGCCTGGCTCTGGGGGCCGAGGTGGCTGGCCTTGGTCTTGAAGTGCGGGCCGTAGACCGCATCCCCCATAAGGGGGTGGCCGATATAGGCCAGATGCACCCTGATCTGATGGGTGCGGCCGGTCTCCAGCTGGCAGGCGAGGAGCGCTGCGACCGGCTTGCCGTCCCGGCCATGGAAGCTTTCCTGAAGCTCCCAATGGGTGATGGCCTCGCGGCCGCCTTCGCGCACCGCCATCTTTTCCCGGGCGTGAGCGTGCCGGTCGATCGGCGCGTCGATGGTGCCGCGCTGCCGGTTCGGCACCCCCCAGACGAAGGCCAGGTAGCCGCGCCGCATCGCGCCGGTTCGGCCGTGGTCGGCAAATTGCGCGGATAGCGATTGGTGGGCGCGGTCGTTCTTCGCCGCCACCAGGAGCCCGGTCGTATCCTTGTCGAGCCGGTGCACGATGCCCGGGCGCTTAACGCCGCCGATCCCGGACAGGCTCGCGCCGCAATGGGCGATCAGCGCATTCACCAGCGTGCCGGTCTCATGGCCCGCGGCCGGATGCACCACGAGGCCCCGTGGCTTGTCGATGACGATGATGTCGTCATCTTCATAGACGATATCGAGCGCGATATCCTCAGGCGCTGGCTCGGCCGCCGTCGCCTGCGGCACGTCGATTGTGATCGTATCGCCTCTCGCGACATGATAAGCGGGGTCGCGAACGGGGGCGTTTTTGACGGCGACCTGGCCTGCGAGGATCAGCGCCTTCAGGCGCGATCGTGACAGCTCGGCAAGGCGCGTGGCAAGCACGCGGTCGAGCCGGGTCGACCCCTCGTCGCCGCCGACGATGACCTCCAGCCTTTGACCGGTGTTTGCGCCTTGTTCCAAAGAAGAGCCGATCCCTTAAAGAGTTCTGCATGACCGAAACAGTTGCGCCCGAACCGACGCCCGAGCAGGCCGCGCTGTTTGCGCGGGTGCGGCGCATGATGCTGATTGCGGGCCTTACCACGGCCTTGGCGGTAGCGGCCGTTCTGGTCGCCATCGGCTATCGTCTTTTCCGCGCCGAGGGAAGCACCAACGCGACCGATGTTACCGCGACGCTGCCGAAAGGCGCCCGGATCGTCACCACGGGCGTCGCCGGGGATCGCCTCGTGGTGACGCTCGATGTCGGCGGGACCACCGAAATCCGCACCTTTGACGCCCGCACGCTGAAGCCTGCGGGTCGTCTCAAGTTTGTTGGCGAACCCTGAGAAAAGCTGCCTTGCGGCGGGCCGATTTCGAGGCTATTCCCTCTCAATCTACGCTCCCTTCGTCTAGCGGTTAGGACGCGGCCCTCTCAAGGCTGAAACAGGGGTTCGATTCCCCTAGGGAGCGCCACTCGTCCCGATCGGCCCGACAGTTCGTAAATCAATTCCCAGGCCGGATCCCCCATGCCTGATTTCCACGGCGTCTTTCCCTATCTGGTCTCGCCGATCGATGCGTCGGGACAAATCCGCAGCGACGTGCTCGGCCGGCTCTGCGACGACCTCATCAAGTCCGGCGTCCACGGGCTGACGCCGCTCGGCTCGACCGGCGAGTTCGCCTATCTCAATAACACGCAGCGCGCGGCCGTCGTGCAGGCGACGATCGAAGCCGCCAAGGGCCGCGTGCCGGTGGTCGCCGGCGTCGCCTCGACATCGACGCTGGACGCGGTCGCTCAGGCGAAAACTTGCCAGAGGCTCGGCGCCGACGGCATCCTCGCGATCCTGGAGGCGTATTTCCCGCTGCAGGACGCGCAGGTCGAGAGTTATTTTCGCGCGATCGCGGATGCGGTCGATATTCCCGTCGTGATCTACACCAATCCGCAATTTCAACGCTCCGACCTGTCGCTCGATTGCATCGCGCGGCTGTCGGCCCATCCGCGCATTCAGTATATCAAGGACGCTTCCACCAATACCGGGCGGCTGCTGTCGATCATGAACCGCTGCGGCGATGCGATCCGCGTGTTCTCGGCGTCCGCGCATATCCCGGCCGCGGTGATGCTGATCGGCGGTGTGGGCTGGATGGCGGGGCCGGCCTGCATCATTCCGCGGCAAAGCGTCGAACTCTATGATCTCTGTAAAGCGCAACGCTGGGACGAGGCGCTGGCGCTGCAGCGGAAGCTGTGGCGCGTCAACGAAGCCTTCGCGCGCTACAATCTCGCCGCCTGCATCAAGGCGGGCCTTGCGATCCAGGGTTACGACGTCGGCGATCCCGTCGCGCCGCAGGCGGCTTTGACCGCCGACGAGCGCAAGGTGGTCGAGGCGGTGTTGCGGGAGATCGGGTAAAGCATCGCAGTCATTCCGGGGCGCGACCAACGGGAGCGGACCTCAGATGTGCGGTTGCACATCGGGGAATCTCGAGATTCCGGGCTCGCGCTAAAGCGCGCCCCGCCGACAAGCGCTCCGCACTTGCGTGGGGAATGACGACCTCGGAGGGCTTGGCCTGTTCCTTGCCGATCGGCTAAAACACCCATCGATCCAGCAAGAGACTTGAGGACCAACCCATGAACATTCTTCCCGGCAATATGCGTTTCGGTGCGGGCCAGCCCGTCAAGCGCCTTGAGGACCAGCGGCTTCTCACCGGGAAGGGACAGTTCATCGACGACAAGCCGGAAGAGGGCGCGCTGTGGCTGCACGTGCTGCGTTCGCCGCATGCCCATGCCCGGATCGTGTCCATCGACACCAAGGCCGCCGCTGGCATGGCCGATGTCGAGGCGATCTACACCGGCGCCGATCTGGTCGCCGACGACATCGGCACCCTGCCGACATTATTGGTTTTCCCGCGCCCCGACGGCTCGCCGATGACGGTGCCGCCGCGACGGCTGCTCGCCCATGAGGTCGTGCGCTTTGCCGGTGAACCGGTGGCGGCCGTGGTAGCGAAATCGCGCCTCGCGGCGCAGAGCGCGGCTGAGGCCATCGCTGTCGAATACCAGGTACTGCCGTCGGTGGTCGATCCCGTGGCCGCAACCAAACCGGGCGCGCCGGTGGTGTGGGCGGAGGCGCCTGACAACATCGTGGCGGCGATGAGCTATGGCGATGCGGCCGCAGTGGAGGCGGCCTTCGCCAAGGCCGCGCATGTGGTGTCGCTCGACGTCGTCAGCCAGCGGCTGGCCCCTTCCGCGATGGAGCCGCGCTCGACCATCGCCGAGGTCGAGAAGAAAACGGGACGGCTGATCCTGCATGTGCAGTCGCAGACGCCGGGCTCGACCCGCGACATTCTGGCCGAGGCCGTGCTGAAGCGGCCAAAGGAAAGCGTGCGGGTGCTGGTCGGCGACATCGGCGGCGGCTTCGGCCAGAAGACCAGCCTCTATCCGGAAGACGGCATCGTGGCCTTTGCTGCGGTCAAGCTGAACCGCAAGGTGCGCTGGCGCGGCGACCGCAGCGATGAATTCCTCGGCGGTACCCATGGCCGCGACCTGACGTCAACAGCCGAATTCGCGCTCGATGCCAAAGGCCGCGTGCAGGCCTATCGGGTGCGCTCGGTCGGCGGCACCGGCGCCTATGTGTCCGGCACCGGCGCCCTCATTCCGCTGGTGCTCGGCCCCTTCGTGCAGACCGGCGTCTATGACCTGCCGCTGGTGCATTACGAGACCAAGGCCGTGATGACCCACACCGCGCCGGTCGGCGCCTATCGCGGCGCGGGCCGACCGGAGGCCGTCTTCATCGTCGAACGGCTGATGGACGCCGCCGCCCGCCAGATCGGGATGGACCCGCGCGCCATTCGCAAGGTGAACTACGTCAAGCCCGCGCAGATGCCCTACACCAACGCCGTCGGTCAGGTTTACGACTCCGGCGCGTTCGCGCACATGCTGGAGCGCGCTTCCAAGCTCGCGGACTGGGACGGGTTTGCCGCGCGCAAGAAGGCCGCCAAGAAGAAGGGCCTGCTCTATGGCCGCGGACTGACCAGCTATATCGAGTGGACCGGTGGAACCGTGCATACCGAAAAGGTCTCGCTGCACGCCACCGCCGAAGGACGCGTCATCCTGAATTCCGGCACGCAGGCGATGGGGCAGGGACTGCAAACCTCGTTTTCGCAGATGGTGGCGGCATCGCTGGGCATCCCCATCGACAAGATCGACGTGGTGCAGGGCGACACCGATCTCGCCATCGGCTTCGGTAGCGTCGGCTCGCGTTCGCTGTTCGTCGGCGGCACGGCGGCCGTGGTGTCCGCCAGCGATCTGATCGCCAAGGCGCGCGAAAAGGCCTCGCACCTGCTCGAAGCCTCGATCGAGGATATCGAATATCGCGAGGGCTCGCTTAACGTGGTTGGTACCGACAAGCGGATCGGCCTGTTCGAGATCGCGAAAAAGGAAAATGGCGGGCGCCTGAGCGTGGACAGTCAGGGCCAGGTCGACGGGCCGACCTGGCCGAACGGCACGCATATCTGCGAAGTCGAGATCGATCCACAGACCGGCATCACGCGCGTCGTGCGTTACACCACGGTCGACGACGTCGGCGTCGCCGTCAATCCGATGCTGGTGACGGGACAGGTTCACGGCGGTGTCGCGCAGGGCATCGGTCAGGCGCTCTATGAGGGCGTGGCCTACGATGCGGAAGGCCAGTTGCTGACCGCGAGCTATCAGGATTACTGCCTGCCGCGCGCCGACGACATCCCGCCGATCCAGGTGACGCTCGATGATTCCGCGCCGTGCCGCACCAATCCGCTGGGCGCCAAGGGTTGCGGCGAATCCGGCGCCATCGGCGGTCCACCCTGCATCACCAATGGCGTCATGGACGCGCTGAGCGAGCTTGGCATCAAGTCGATCTCGACCCCGTTGTCGCCGCTGAAGGTCTGGCAGGCGATCCAGGAGGCGAAAGCGGCGCGGGTGTGAGAGTACAAACCGTCGTCATTCCGCGGCGCTCGCAAGAGCGAACTACGATGTGCAATTGCACATCGGAGAATCTCG
>JBKQRS010000305.1:0-11156 GCA_052143915.1 Bradyrhizobium sp. | reverse complement strand
GTTCTGCCTCGCCTGCGGCGGATGCCGAGATGTGCATGATGGCCGCCGATACCATGGAAGCGCTGGGCATTCCGCGCGGCAGCTATGTGGTGAAGGTGAACAACCGCAAGGTGCTTGATGGGGTGATGGAGAGCATCGGGCTCGGGGATGATTCCGCGCGAAGACTGACCGTGCTCCGCGCAATTGATAAGTTCGACCGGCTTGGCGAGCACGGAGTGCGCGAGTTACTCGGCGAAGGTCGCAAGGACGAGAGCGGAGACTTTACGAAGGGCGCCGGATTAAATCACGAGCAAGCAGCTAAGGTGTTGGTCCTATTCAAAATCGCTTCGATGAGCGCGGCAGCACAATCGAGCAATATTGAACTTCATCAGCGCTTGGCGTCAGGTCAAATCGATCTGAGGCAGGTCGAAGATATTAGGGCACGCGGTATTTTTGGAGGCATCGCTCACAATTTGCTCGGATCATCCGTTGAAGGATTGGCCGAGTTACAGGAAATATGGAAGCTATTGCGCGCGGGAGGCTATGATGATGGGCGCGTCCGCATCGATCCCTCCGTCGTTCGCGGTCTCGAATACTACACCGGCCCGGTTTACGAAGTAGAACTCCTGCTCGACACCAAGGACGAAAAAGGCCGGCCCGTGCGCTTTGGCTCGGTTGGCGGCGGCGGGCGCTATGACGGGCTGGTGTCACGATTCCGCGGCGAGCCGGTGCCGGCGACCGGATTTTCGATCGGCGTGTCGCGGCTGCAGGCCGCGCTCACCATGCTCGGCAAGCTCGACACCACCCCCGAATTCGGCCCCGTCGTCGTTACCGTGTTCGACCGCGACCGCGTCGCCGATTACCAGAAGATGGTCGCCGTTCTGCGTAATGAAAAAATCCGGGCCGAACTCTATCTCGGCAACCCCAAGAACATGGGCAACCAGCTCAAATATGCCGACCGTCGCAATTCGCCTTGCGTGATCATTCAGGGTAGCGATGAGAAGTCGCGCGGCGAGATTCAGATCAAGGATCTGATCGAGGGCGCCAAGGCCGCGGCCGCGATTGCTTCCAACCAGGAATGGCGCGAGTCCCGGCCGGCGCAGTTTTCCTGCAAAGAGGACGAGATTGTCGCCAAGGTGCGTGAAGTGCTGGCGCGGCATGAAGTGAAATGGAATTGATCCTCATGGTGAGGAGGCGCACTTGCGCCGTCTCGAACCATGAGCACAATAGGCGCATCCTTCGAGACGCGGCCCGTAGCCAAGTTTACGCAGGCTACGTACACTTGCCTGCGTGGCCGCTCCTCCAGCGATAACGGCGAAGCCGTTACGCAGGGATGAGGTTCGTGTTCGTGGCAAGAGTGACGTAGCAAGAGCAAAGGGAGTTAAATAATGCCTGAAATTACCATCAGCATGGCCGCGGGCCGCACCGACGAGCAGAAGGCCGGCATGATGCGCGACATCACCAAGGCGCTGGTGACGAATCTCGGCGTCGATGCCGATGCCGTCGTGATCCAGATCAACGAGGCGCCGCTGGCCCACAAGATGAAGGGCGGCAAGACTTTTGTTGAACGCGCCGCCGCTGCGAAGAAGTAAGTTCCTTCGTCATTCTCCGATGTGCGATTGCACATCGTAGATGCGCCACCAGGCGCAGGCCCGGAATCCATAACCACGATCGGGAGTATGGATTCCGGGCTCGCGCTCCGCGCGCCCCGGAATGACGACGTTATTGTTTGGCTCGCGAAAACTCTGACTCGGTCAAATCCATGGACGCACGCGACGTCATCAAAATCGGCATGAGCGCCGAGCGCAGGCTGGTCGTTCCAGCCGAGCGCACCGTCGGGCATTTCGTCCCCGATATGCCGATGGTCTTTGCCACGCCGATGATGATCCTGGAGATGGAGCTTGCTTCCGCCGACGCGATAAAACCTTGTCTCGCGCCGGGCTGGGTCACGGTCGGCACCGAGGTCGATATCCGCCATCTCGCCGCCACCCCGGTCGGCGCATTGGTGCGCACCACGGCGCGGGTGATCGCGGTGGAGCGCCGGGTGATCCGGTTCGAGGTCGAGGCCTTCGACGACAAGCGCCGCATCGGCGAGGGCCGCCATGCCCGCGGTCTCGTCAATGTCGAGGCGTTTACCAAGCGGCTGGGGGCGGGTTAGCGAAGCCACGCACAGCCGTCATCCTGAGGCGCGAGCGTAGCGAGCCTCGAAGGATGGGTCACGGGTCGTATTCATCCTTCGAGGCGCGCAAGAGCGCGCACCTCCAGCGATGAGCGCAGTTGCGCTCACGCGGGGATGACGGAAAATGCGATATTTACTTCGCCAGTTGCTTCGAGCGCTTCGTCGCGGCGGCGACCGCGCGGGTCAAGAGCGGCTGCAAGCCGTCGGGTCCCATCAGCACTTCCAGCGCGGCCGCCGTGGTGCCGCCGGGCGAGGTGACGTTCTGGCGCAGCGTCGCCGAGGGCGCATCCGAGCGATGCAACAATTCGCCGGAGCCTGCGACGGTTTCGCGCGCGAGTTTGGTCGCAAGCGCCTCGGGCAGGCCGGCTTCGACGCCGGCGCGCGCCAGCTCTTCGGCCAGCAGAAACACATAGGCCGGACCGGAGCCGGAGACCGCGGTCACCGCGTCCATCAAGCCCTCATCCTCGACCCACTCGACCGAACCGGTGGCGCGCAGCAGGTGATCGGCGATAGCGCGTTGCGCAGGCCCGACATTGTTCGCCGCCACCGCCACCGTGATGCCGCGGCCGATCGCGGCCGGCGTATTGGGCATGGCGCGTACCACGCTGCCGCCCGAATTCTTGCCGATCAAGACCTCGGCAATCGACGCGATCGTCGTTCCCGCCATGATCGACACGATGAGCGTGGCAGGTCCGGTGAACGGTTTCAGGCTGGGTGCGGCTTCGCGGAAGGCTTGCGGCTTCAGCGCAACCACCAGTGCAGTGACCTGGCCCGCATCCTTTGGCGGCGGATTGAGGCGCACGCCTTTAGCCACGAGCGCACGGATCTCGTCGGTAGCGTGCGGTTCGATCACCACAACGCTTTTGGCGTCAAGCCCCTGCGCCAGCCAGCCCGACAGCATCGCACCGCCCATCTTCCCCGCGCCGGCGAGGACGATGGTGCCAGAAATGTTCTTCAAGGCGCTGTTCGTGTTCAAGGTGCCACCGCAAATGAACCGTCGTCCCTGCGAAAGCAGGGACCCATAACCACAGGCGATTCTAGTTCATTGAGGTATTTGCAACAAGCGCTGTGCGTCATAATTGACGTCGCGGAGTATGGGTCCCTGCTTTCGCAGGGACGACTCCGACCATGTGGAGGCGCGTCAGCGAATCGAAAAACCTATGCCTCGCCCTCGGTGTCGAACATCGCAGCACTCATGGCCTCGGCCGCCGATTTGCCGGCCCAGACTACGAACTGGAACGCCGGGTAATAGCGCTCGCAGGCGTGGATCGCGCTGACCAGCATGGTCTCGCATTGCGCGGTCGAGGCTGACATGCCGCCGGGCAGCACCAGCGCCTGGCGGTACATGATCATGCCGGTGTGGGTCCAGATATCGAAATGCCCGACCCATAATTGCTCGTTGATACCAGCGACCAGCCGCTGCACCTCGCCCCGGCGTGGCGGCGGGATCTTCATGTCGAAGGCGCAGGCGAGATGCAGCGCCTCGATCTCGCCCATCCAGGTGAAGGAAAGCTGATAATCGGTCCAGTCGCCCTTGGAGGCGATCGTCACCTCGTCTTCGCCGGAGCGTTCGAACGACCAGTTGTTATCGGCGGCGATATCCTCGACCACCGCGAGCGGATTGTTCCGGGAATCGATAATGCCTTCGAGGAGGGACATGCCGTCTCGACCTTGTCTTTACGAAATTCGGATACGAATGTGATACGCACGCGGCGGGCCGACATGCGCTTGCGCGTTGCCGCCGACTGCAATTCCCCGATGGTCCAACCCGCGTTGGGATCAGGGCCTGCCGGGACGAAGTGATGTGATTTGCGGAATCCGCGCAACGGCACGGGGAGTCCATCCACAGGCAAAGCTCAAATCGTCCACAGCTCTTCGCTGCCGTTAACTTTTGCCATGAGAACAAACCGGAATCAGATTGGGCGCGCGCCTTAATCGTTAATTTTTTTGGCACCGAATCTCGCTTTCGATTCGTGCTGCAGCATTTGGCCTTTGCGCGCTAGTGTCCCGAATCCGAAGTTCGCACTCCCTTGCAGCACGCTCCTTTGCGAACTTCGGATTGGAAAGGACACTAGAAATCTATGATTCTAGTGTGGTTTGGTTCAGAAGTTATCTCGACGGACTTGCCGCACTGACGAAGAGAACTTCTGAACCACCACACTGGAGACCTTCCGGTTCCCGATCGGCGAATGCCTTGCTGCGGGCGCGGCCGTTCGGCATAGTTCCGTTCGGGGCCGCCCGCATCGCGGCGGCAAGCCGATAGGCCATGAAACAGATGTCGCAACAGCCTGCCGAGGCAAAACAATCAGCCGAAACCGTCGAACAGCCGCCGGCGCATCCGCGCTTCGCGAAACCGCAGCGGGTCGCCTTCGTGCAGTCCGCTTGGCATCGCGACGTGGTGGCAGAATGCCGCGATGCTTTCCTCGCCGAGATCGAGGCGCGCCACATCGCGCGCGCGCAGATCGATGTGTTCGAGGTGCCGGGCTCGTTCGAGATCCCGCTGCATGTGCAGCTGCTCGCCAAGACCAGGCGCTACACCGCGATCGTGGCGGCCGGGCTCGTGATCGACGACGAATATATCGCCGAAACCGTGATCAAGGCGCTGATGGATGTGCAGCTGCGCACCGAGGTGCCGGTGTTCTCGGCGGTGGTGACGCCGCAGCAGTTCAATGAGACCGCGGCGCATTTCGAGTTCTTCCGCAAGCATTTCGCCAGCAAGGGCGTCGAGGTCGCGGAGGCCTGCGCCAACACGCTGCTCAGCCTGGAGCGGCTGCGCGGTCAGGTCGCGGCGGGGATCGTATGAGGGCTAGGCACTGCTCGATCGTCACTTCCGCCGCCGCACTTTGGAGTGCGCGTGGCTGGGGAGGCTCGCCCGTGCATCCGGCTGCGCTCGTTGCATCGCGATAGGTTCTCGGCAGGTCGCCAAACGGCGCTGCTTCGGCATTTTTGCGGGCTCTGCGATCGCGAGCAGTGCGCAGATACCTGCAGGAAGCTGCGCATTTACCGGCAATTAGCTTTATCCGCGTATTCATTTACCGGATGGAGCGGATTCAAGACATCACGCCATCCCGCTGGCCGGCATGGTTCAACGCCATCGGTCTGCTGATCGCGAGTTTTTTCGCGATAGCGGCGCTGTCGTTGCAGGTCCGGCCCGGCGCCGAAGTCGTAGCCGTCGCCTTCCCGCCCTGGTGGAGCTCCCAGGAAATTTTCGCCGCAGCCGTTTCCGCCAATGCCGCCATTGTCAGGATCACCGCCATTCCCTCGATTCTCGTGGTGCAGCCCGACAGCCATGATGGATTAACGAGGCTGCGCGAGGCCGGCGTCTGGCTCACCATCGACCCGCAGGCGATCGCCGCCTGCCTCACCAATAGGCCCAAGGGAACTTGAACATGATCGTCGAGAGCAAGGACCTCGAAGCGCTGCGCGAAACCACCAGCAAGGCGCTGATCGCGCTGCTCTGGCTACACCTTCCGATCGCCATCGCGATCGGAACGGTGCGCGGTTCCGAATGGCTGCTGCCGGCGGTTTTCATGGCGGTGTTCGCCGCCGCCGCGACGGTTTCATGGCGCATGGCAGGCAACGGGCTGTCGACCCGCCTGACATTTGCCGTCGCGCTGATGGGCGGCGTCTCGGTGTTGGCGTTCGAGCTGTCGGGGCACCCCTGGCAGATCGACGTGCACATGTATTTCTTCGCGGCGCTGGCGCTATTGGTCGCCTATTGCGACTATCGGCCGATTGTGATCGGCACCGTCGCGGTTGCACTCCACCATCTCATCCTGAATTTTCTGCTTCCGGCAGCGATCTTTCCAGGCGGCACCGATCTCGGGCGCGTCGTTCTCCACGCCGTCATTCTGGTGATGGAGGCCGCCGTATTGGTCTGGCTCGCGCACAAGCTCCAGCAGCTGTTCGAAGCCATGGCGCAGAAAACCGCCGAGGTGGAGACTGCCCACTCCGCCGAAGCCCGCGCCCAGGCCTCCCGGGTCGAAGCCGATCGCCTGGCCAAGCAGGAGCGCGACGCGGCGCGGCGCAATCTGGCGTCCGAGTTCGAGCTGAAAGTCGGTCATATCGTCCAGGCCGTTGCGGTCGCGGCGGGTGAGATGCAGGCCATCTCCGCAACGATGAGCAGCAGCAGCGAGGAAACGGCGCGGCAAGCGGCCGCGGCCGCGACGGCGTCGACGCAGGCTTCGAGCAGCGTCGGAACCGTCGCATCGGCCACGGAGGAACTGACGGCTTCGATTGGCGAGATCGGCAAACAGGTAACCCGCTCGGCGGAAATCGCGGAAAAAGCCGCCGATGAAGCGCGACGCACCAATGTCGTTGTCGATGGACTTGCATCCGGCACGCAGAAGATCGGCGAAGTGGTGACTCTGATCCAGAGCATCGCCAGTCAGACTAACCTGCTCGCGCTGAATGCCACGATCGAGGCCGCGCGCGCCGGCGAGCACGGCCGGGGATTTGCCGTGGTTGCGAGCGAAGTGAAGGCGCTGGCCAATCAGACGGCGAAGGCGACGGAGGAAATTTCCGCGCAAATCCAGGACATCCAGACCGCGACCGGAGAGGCTGTCACCGCGATCCAGGCCTTCGTCGGCACCATCGCGGAGATCAACGAGATTTCCGGCGCGATCGCGAGCGCCGTCGACCAGCAAAACGGGGCAACGCGCGAGATTGCCGGTAGCGTTCAGCAGGCCGCCATCGGCACCGGCGACGTCAAAGAGAACATCCAGGGCGTCACACAGGCGGCAAACCAAACGGGCCTCGCCGCATCCAAATTGCTGGAGGCGTCGAACGGATTGTCGTCGCAGTCTGAAAAGCTCAAGATCGAGGTCGACAGTTTCCTCGGATCGATCCGGGCGGCCTAGCAGCGAGAGCGCTCGGGCGTCTCTCGCACCTCATTGTCATTTCCACAGCCGCCGATAAACTTGAACCCGGGAGGAGGCACGTCCGTGGAGACGGGCGGCCGAGAAGGTCATGTTCGAAGGACACGATCCCTATCTCGTCGCGCTCTCGGTGGTGATCGCGATCCTGGGAGGTTACACCGGTTTCGGCCTCGCGGCCCGCATCCGCGGGACGCCGGGCGTGAGCCGTCGCGTCTTGCTGTCGGGCGCGGCCGGCTTCCTCGCCATCGGCATCTGGACCATGCACTTCGTCGGCATGCTGGCCGCGCCGATCCCCACCGATGCCGCCTATCTCGTCCTTCCCACCATCGTCTCGTTCCTGATCTGCGCGCTGGTGGTCGGCGTTTCCCTGTTCTTCCTCAGCATCGGCGAGCCGTCGCAGCGGCGCGTGATCTCCTCCGCGGTGCTGCTCGGAGCCGGAATCGTGAGCATGCATTATGTCGGCATCCATGGGCTGGCCGGCAATTTCGCCATTGAGCACGACGGCGCGATGGTTCTACTGTCGGTTGTGATCGCGATCGCCGCGGCCTATGGCGGCTTGCGCGCCTTCCTCGCCCGCCAGGACGGCATCCGGTTGACCTTAAGCGCGATCGCATTCGGCATCGCGGTATCCGGCATGCACTACACGGCGATGCATGGCATGCATTTCGTCCCGCGCGCGGAAGCCGCCCATCACCAGCTGGCCGGGGGACTGGCCGCGTCGCCGCAAATCCTCTCGGTGGTTGTGGCCGTGCTGTGCTTCGTGATCGCGGCGGGCTTCCTGCTGTCGCTGGTGCCCGATCCGCGCCGGCAAACGGCGGCCGCCGTCACCGACCCGGTCGCGGAAGCGACACTCGCCGCGGCATCCCCTGATGCGGGAGCCGCCGCCAGCTTCCCGCGCCTGACGTCGGCGCCGCTCGGCGGTCTCGGTCAGCCGCCGCGCCCGGCGCCGGCGCCGCGGCTCCCGGTCGAGGGCGCCGACGGCACGCACTTCATCGATACGGCGGATGTGCGCAGCGTCCGGGCCGATGCCCATTATACCAGGGTGCATGACGGCACCCGCGAGCGGATGTGCCCGTGGTCGATCTCGGAAGCCGAGGCGCAGCTCGACCCCGGCCTGTTCGTCCGGGTGCACCGCAGCCATATCGTGGCGATCCCGCACGTCACTTTCGTGCGCAAGGAAGGTGACGGCGCCGTGATCGAGCTCGACGGCCCGTCGCCGCACCGCGTTCCCGTGAGCCGCGCCAAGATCGCCGAGGTCAAGGCCCGGTTGGGTCTCGCCCGGCGCAATCACCACGCCTGAATTCATACTTCACCGCTTCCCGCGAAGAGCGGGGAGCGGGAGAGGTCCGTTAGGTCGCAGACGCTGACGCATTTCGTGCGCGGCTATCCGCAACTCGTGCGAATTTCCTCAACCGGTGACGCGGCCGCCGCCGCCGTCTTGTTTGTGAGAAATTCCGGGAAGAGCCTCCACGCAACGTCTGTTTTTCAAAAACATAAAGACGCATGGAGGAGACGATGATCCCTGGCCCGTTCAGCTATCACCGGCCTGCGACCTTGGCCGACGCGGTCAAACTGCTCTCGACCCTGGGCGATGAAGCCCGGCCCCTTGCCGGCGGCCATAGCCTGGTCCCGATGATGAAGCTTCGGCTCGCTACCCCCGAGCATCTGGTCGATCTGCACGGGATCGACGGCTTGAAGGGCATCCGCCGCGACGGCAACACGATCGTGATCGGCGCGATGACCACCCAGCATGAGCTCCTGGCATCCGACGACATCGCCAAATCGCTGCCGATCCTGCACGAAACCGCGCTTCTGATCGCCGATCCGCAGGTGCGCTACATGGGCACGATCGGCGGCAACGTCGCCAATGGCGACCCCGGCAACGACATGCCGGCACTGATGATGACGCTCGGCGCCAACTATCGCCTCGAAGGGGCAGGTGGGGTGCGGGAGGTCGCGGCAAGCGAATTCTACCAAGGCGCCTATTTCACCGCGCTCGAGCCCGGCGAGATCCTGACTGCGATTTCCGTTCCGCTACCTGCCGCCGGCCACGGCTATGCCTATGAGAAACTGAAACGGAAGGTCGGCGACTACGCCACGGCCGCGGCCGCCGTGGTGCTCACGATGGCGGGCGGCAAGGTCGCGTCTTGCGCGATCGGCCTGACCAACCTGCACGAAACGCCGCTGCTTGCTGGCGACGCGGCGAAAGCGGTGATCGGAACGAGCCTTGACCCAGCAACGCTGAAAAAGGCCGCTCAGGCTGCGGAAGCGATCATGTCGCCGGCGGCGGACGCCCGCGGGCCGGTCGAGTACCGCAAGCATGTCGGCGGCATCATGGTGACGCGGGCGCTGCAGCGCGCCGCGGCCAGAGCCAAGTAGAGGAGCGAGCAATGGCAAAAACCCACATCACCATGAAGGTGAACGGCGCCGAGGTCGAAGGCCTCGCCGAACCGCGCACGCTGCTGGTGCATTTCCTGCGCGAAAACCTGTCGCTCACCGGCACCCATATCGGCTGCGAGACCACCCATTGCGGCGCCTGCACCGTCGATCTCGACGGTATGTCGGTGAAGAGCTGCACGGTGTTCGCGGTGCAGGCGCAGGGGTCCGAGGTCCTGACCATCGAAGGCGTCGCCAACGCCGACGGTTCGCTGTCGGCCTTGCAGGAGGGCTTCCGCATGATGCACGGGCTGCAATGCGGCTTCTGCACGCCCGGCATGATCGTGCGCGCGCAGCGGCTGCTCAAGGAAAACCCCAGGCCCACCGAAGAAGAAATCCGGATGGGCATCTCGGGCAATCTCTGCCGCTGCACCGGCTACCAGAACATCGTCAGGGCAATCCAGTACGCTGCCGACAAGATCAATGGCGTCGAATTCAAGGAGGCCGCGGAATGAACGACATGACTCCCACGCGGGAACAACGCACCGCCGCGCTCGAAGGCATGGGTTGCAAGCGCAAGCGCGTCGAGGATATCCGCTTCACGCAAGGCAAGGGCAACTATGTCGACGACGTCAAATTGCCGGGCATGCTGCACGGCGACTTTGTCAGATCGCCGCACGCGCATGCGCGGGTGAAATCGATCAACAGCGAAGAGGCGCTGAAGGTGCCGGGCGTGTTGGCCGTGATCACCGCCGAGACGCTGAAGACCGTCAACCTCGCCTGGATGCCGACGCTCGCGGGCGACGTGCAGATGGTGTTGGCCGACGGCAAGGTGCTGTTCCAGAACCAGGAGGTCGCCTTTGTGGTCGCGACCGACCGCTATGCCGCGGACGACGGCATCAACAAGGTGGTGGTCGAATACGAGCCGCTGCCGGTCGTGATCGATCCGTTCAAGGCGATGGACAAGGACGCGCCGGTGCTGCGCGAGGATCTCGCCGGCAAGACGTCGGGCGCGCACGGGCCGCGCAAGCATCACAACCACATCTTCGAGTGGACGGTCGGCGACAAGGACCTGACCGACGCCGCGTTCCGCAAGGCGGAGGTCACGATCAAGGAAATGATCTCCTATCATCGCACCCATCCGTCGCCGCTGGAGACCTGCCAGTGCGTCTGCTCGTTCGACAAGATCAGGGGCGAACTGACGATCTGGGGCACCTTCCAGGCGCCGCATGTGATCCGCACCGTGGTGTCGCTGATCGCCAAACTGCCGGAGCAGAAGATCCACGTGATCTCGCCCGATATCGGCGGCGGCTTCGGCAACAAGGTCGGCGCCTATCCCGGCTATATCTGCGCGGCGGTGGCTTCGATCGTCACCGGCAAACCCGTCAAATGGGTCGAGGACCGCATCGAGAACCTGACCGCGACCTCGTTCGCCCGCGACTATCACATGACCACCGAAATCGCGGCGACCAAGGACGGCAAGATCACCGGCCTGCGCGTCCACGTGCTCGCCGACCACGGCGCGTTCGATGCCTGCGCCGACCCGTCGAAATGGCCGGCCGGCTTCTTCAACATCGTGACCGGCAGCTACGATATTCCGGTCGCGCATCTTTCGGTCGACGGCATCTACACCAACAAGGCGCCGGGCGGCGTCGCCTATCGCTGCTCGTTCCGCGTCACGGAAGCGGCCTACTGCATCGAGCGGGGGATGGATATCCTGGCCCAGAAACTGAAGATGGACCCGG
>JBKQRS010000304.1:0-8304 GCA_052143915.1 Bradyrhizobium sp. | reverse complement strand
GGCCCAATCAATGGCGAATGCTTCCGAGCCTATGTCGAACAGCAACTCGTTCCGGTCCTAAAGCAGGGCGATATCGTCATCATGGACAATCTCGGCAGCCACAAGTCGGCTGAACTCCGCCGCATGTTCAGGGCTGCCGGCGCAAGGCTCTGGTACCTGCCGCCCTACTCGCCAGATCTCAATCCGATCGAACAGGCCTTCGCCAAGATCAAGCACTGGATGCGCCTCGCCCAGAAACGTACCGTCGAAGACGTTTGGCGCCATATCGGAACCCTCGTCACCGCTATCCAGCCAACAGAATGCAACAACTACTTCCAAAACGCCGGATACGCTTCCATCAAACCATGAAACGCTCTAGAAGCGACTGAAGGCGATCAAACCGGCTTGCGTTCGTCGGCGATGACCTTGCCGTCGTTCGGCAGGCTTCCCGGCGCCATCAGTTCAACGTCGCCGCCGAGCTTGGTCACGTTGCGCAGGGTCGAGGCGATTTCATTGCGAAGCGCTTCGTCCGGCGAGCCGCATTCGCATCTGAGTGTCATCACATCCAGCTCGCCCTCGCGCGTGACGACCAGACGCAGCCGCCCGAGCTCGGGATGGCGCTTGCCGATTTCGGCGATCTGCTCCGGCCGCACGAACATGCCCTTGACCTTGGTGGTTTGGTCGGCGCGGCCCATCCAGCCCTTGATGCGCATGTTGGTGCGGCCGCAGGGGCTTGGGCCGGGCAGGGCGGCGGTGAGATCCGCGATCGCAAGGCGTATCCAGGGGTGGTCGGGATCCAGCGAGGTGACGACGATCTCGCCGACCTCGCCCTCGGCGACGGGGTCGCCGGTTCCGGGCCGCACGATTTCCATGATCAGGTCCTCGTTGACGACCATGCCTTCGCGCGCCGCCGTCTCATAGGCGATCAGCCCGAGATCGGCGGTGCCGAACGCCTGATAGGCATCGATGCCGCGCGACTTTATTTCCTCTTGCAGCGACTTCGGAAACGCCGCGCCGGATACTGCAGCGCGCCTGATCGAGGACACGTCGCGGCCGGCGTGAGCTGCCGCATCGAGCAGGATTTTGAGGAAATCGGGGGTGCCGCTGTAGCCTATGGGGGAATAGGCCTCGATCAGCTCGAATTGCGCTTCGGTATTGCCGGGGCCGGCCGGAATCACCGCGCAGCCCAGCGCGCGCGCGGAAGCATCAAAGATGAACCCCCCGGGCGTCAGATGATAGCTGAAGGTATTGAGCACCACGTCGCCCGGGCGGAATCCCGCCGCGAACATCGCCCGGGCGCCGCGCCAGGGGTCGGCGTGAGCGAGTTCGGGCTCGAAGATCGGACCCGGCGAGGTAAACAGCCTCCCAAACGAGCCAGGGGCCGTTGGGACGAAGCCGCCGAACGGCGGCGCGGCCTTGTGCAGGGCAGGCAGGTCGGCCTTACGCAGCACCGGCAGGCCCGCCAGTGCCGACCGGCTGGCGACGCCAGCGGGATCGATGCCCCTGAACCGCTCGGCATAGGCCGGCGCCGCCATGGCCTTGTGCAGCACATGCGGAAGCCGTGAAAAAAGCTCCGCCTCGCGCTGGGCAGGGTCGCGGGTCTCACGCGCATCGTAGTGGTCGGTCATGTTTTTGTCATTCGGGGACGCGAGTGAAACAATCGAACTTGGAATCCATGACCGCGACCGGGAGTTTGAATTCCGCGCCTGCGCCCTACGGCGCATCTCGGAATGACGAGCCGAGAGAGCAAGCTCACAGCCAACGCTTCCGTCGCTTGAAGCTTTTCAGATTTTTAAAACTCTTGCGCTGGTCGCCGGCGCCGCCGAGGTAGAATTCCTTGACGTCCTCATTGTCGCGCAACTCGTCAGCCGTGCCGTCGAGCACCACCTTGCCTTGCTCCATGATGTAGCCGTGGCTTGCGACCGAAAGCGCCGCGCGCGCGTTCTGCTCCACCAGGAGGATCGTGACGCCGAGATCGCGGTTGATCGCCTTGATGATCCCGAACACTTCCTTGACCAGCAGTGGGGACAGGCCCATCGAGGGCTCGTCCATCAGGATCATTTTCGGGCGCGCCATCAGCGCGCGGCCGATCGCCAGCATCTGCTGCTCGCCGCCGGAGAGATAGCCGGCGAGCCCGGTGCGCTCCTTCAGGCGGGGGAAATAGTCGAAGACCATGTCGATGTCGGCGCTGACCTCGTTGTCGCTGCGGGTGAAGGCACCGAGCCGCAAATTCTCCAGCGACGTCATGTCGGCGATGATGCGGCGGCCTTCCATCACCTGAAAGATGCCGCGGCGGACGATCTTGTCGGGATCGATGCCGTTGACGCGCTCGCCGTTGAAAATGATTTCGCCGCGGGTGACTTCGCCGTCTTCGGTCTTGAGTAGCCCCGAGATCGCTTTCAGCGTGGTCGACTTGCCCGCGCCGTTGGCCCCTAGCAGCGCCACGATCGCTCCTTTCGGCACCTCCAGGCTCAGGCCGCGCAGCACCAGGATGACGTCGTCATAGACCACCTCGATGTTGCGCACGTTGAGCAGCGGCGCGGCCGCCGTGGTGGCGCTGGGCGTGGCGCGTGTCGTGTCGAGGGTTTCAATCATGTCTTGATATTCTTGCCGTCATCACCCGCGAAAGCGGGTGATCCAGTATTCCAGAGGCGCCAGAGGCAAGCCGAGAAGCCACGGAGTACTGGATCCCCGCGTTCGCGGGGATGACAGTTGAGTGTGTGGAGCGATCCGCGGGCGATCTCTTTCACCAGCCAAACCATTCCGGCTTGCGCGGCAGTTCGACGGTCTTGACCTTCTCGAGCTTGATGGTGCCTTTCGCCATCAGATCGTTGATATCGCCGTCGGTCGGCCCCGAGACCTTCATGCGGTAGAGATCGACCTTGAGCGTGCCGCGGTGGTCCTTGTCGGTCCAGGTCGAGGGATTGCAGACGCCCTCCATCCCGGCCGGCACCCAGTCCTTCTTTTGATAGAAGCCCTTGGCGACGTTCTCGCCGGTCGCTCCGCCATTCTTGACGGCCCAATCCAGCGCCTCCTTCGTGTAGAGGGCGCTGCAGACGCCAGCGATGTAGTGGACCGGCCGATAGACCTTGCCGGTGGGATCGGACATCTTGGAAATTTCCATCACCGTCTTCATGCCCGGCGCATTGCCGCCCCAGGTGACCGCCGTGCGCAGTGGGAAGACGACGCCGTCGGCGGCGTCTGCTGCCGTCTTAGCGCCATTCTCGTCCATGCCCCAGACGTTACCCAGGAACTGGACGTCGACGCCGGCCGTCTTGCAGGCCTTCAGCACCGAGATATTGGAGGCCGCGGTGTTGCCGAGATAGGCGTAATTGGCCCCTGAACTTTTCAGGCTCAGGCACTGCGCGCTGTAGTCGCCGGGCGTCAGCGCAAACACGATCGGCGGCAGCACCTCGAAGCCGAGTTCGGTCGCGAGCGCTTCGCCGGCTGCCTTCGGCGCGTTGGGATAGGGATGGTTGGCGCCCATATGGACGAATTTGGGCTTGCCAGGCTTCCCTTTGGCCTTCCAGTCCTCGGCTGCCCAGGTGATCAAAGCCCGCATGGCGTCGGAGTAGCTCGGGCCGTAGAAGAAATTGTAGGGCGAGGGCTTCGCCTTGCCGCTGAGGCCTTCCGGGTCCGTCAGCGCGGCTGCGTATGAGGCGGAAATGTAGGGAATCTTGTCCTGCGCTACGAAGCCGGTCAGCGCCTCGGTATCGGCGGTGCCCCAGCCCATGATCGCCGCGACCTTGTTGTCGGGGGCCGACCACTTCTTGTAGAGCGCGATCGCGCGCGGCACCTGGTAGCCGTAATCGTTGCTGTCGACGTTCAGCTGCTTGCCGCCGATGCCGCCATTCTTGTTGACCCAGGCGAAGGTGTCGGCGACCGCCTGTCCGTAGGGCGTGCCAACATCGGATGTGCCGCCGGACAGGTCCTCAAGGTGGCCAATGGCGATCTGGGCCTGCGCCGCGGATGCGGCGCCGCCGAGCAGCAGCGCCAGCGAAACGGTGCCGAGCAGGGATTTCATGGTCATGGGCTTTCCTCCGGTTTCTTTGTTTAAAGTCTATTGTAGTCAGTCCCGTCCCAACCTCAATGCGAAAACGGGTAGAGTTTCCAGTAAGTCTTGATCTGCCGCCAGCGATGCGCGAGGCCGTCGGGCTCGAACATCAGAAACGCGATGATGATCAACCCGATCGCGATCTCGCGCAGGAAAGTGATGTTGTTGTTGAGCGAAAGCGCCTTGTCGATCGCGCTGCCTTTCAGGCCCGCGCTGATCCACTCCATGGATTCCGGCAGCAGCACCACAAAGGCGGTGCCCATCAGCGTACCCATGATCGAACCGGTGCCACCGATGATGATCATCGCCAGAAACAGGATCGAGCGTTCGATCCCGAACCCTTCGTTCGAGACCACCAGCTGGTAATGCGCATAGAGCGCGCCGGCGATGCCGGCAAAGAACGCCGCTAGTCCGAACGACAGCGTGCGGTATTTCGTCAGGTTGATGCCCATGATCTCCGCGGAAAGATAGTGATCGCGGATCGCGACCAGCGCACGGCCGTCGCGCGTGCGCATCAGATTGGTCACCAGCAGAAAACAGACCACGAGATAGGCCAGCACCACGTAGAAATATTGCTTGTCGCCGCGGAAGGCGTAACCGAAAATCGAGAACGGATTGGCGCTGGCCGGCACCGAGCCGCCGGAGAACCAGTCGGCGCGCGAGAAGAAATCCAAGAGGATATATTGCGCGGCCAGCGTCGCGATGACGAGGTAAAGACCCTTCAGCCGCGCCGCCGGCACGCCGAAGATCAGGCCGACCAGCGCCGTCACCACGCCCGCGAGCGGAATGGCGAAGAACACCGGGATCGGCAGGTTGTTCGAGATATAGGCCGAGGTGAAGGCGCCCAACAGAAAGAACGCGGCGTGGCCGATCGAGATCTGGCCGGTGAAGCCGACGAGGATGTTCAGGCCGAGCGCTGCGATCGCGAAGATGCCGATCTGGATCGAGATGCTCAGCCAGTAATTGGTGAGGATCAGCGGGGCGAAGCAAATGGCGATGACGCCGAGAATCGCGAAGTTGCGGCTGGTCGTGGTCGGAAAGATCGTGGTGTCGGCCGCATAGGAGGTGCGGAAGTCGCCGGAGGGGATGAGGGAAGGGGTCGCCATAATGGATTACACCCGCTCGATGTCTTTGGTGCCGAACAGGCCGTAGGGTTTGATCATCAGGATGATGATCAGCACGTAGAATGGCGCGATCTCGTACAGATTGCCCCAGTGCAGATATTCGCTGTCGACATATTGGGCGATGTTTTCCAAGAGCCCGATGATGATGCCGCCGAGCACCGCGCCGCCGATCGAGTCGAGCCCGCCGAGGATGGCGGCCGGAAAAACTTTAATTCCGTAGGCTGACAGGCCCGACGACACGCCGTTGACCACGGCTACCACCACGCCCGCGACCGCCGAAACGCTCGCCGAAATCGCCCAGGCCATCGCGAACACGTTTTTCACGGAAATGCCGAGCGACTGCGCCACCTGCTGGTTGAAGGCGGTAGCGCGCATCGCAAGGCCATATTTCGAAACCCGGAAGAACCAGGCCATCCCGATCATCATCGCCACCGAGACGACGAGGCTCATGACATAGACGGTCTGGATCTGCAGACCCAGAAGGCTGATCGACTGGCTGGTGAACACCCTCGGGAACGGTTGCGGGTTGACGCCGAAAATCCATTTCAGCGCGGCCTGGAACACCGTCGACAGCCCGATCGTGACCATGATCACCGAAATGATCGGCTCGCCGATCATCGGCCGCAGGATCACGATCTGGATCGCGATGCCGAACACGAACATGAAGACCAGCGTCAGCGGCATGCCGACCCAGAACGGCACCTGGTATTTGGTGAGCAACGCCCAGCACAGCCAGGCGCCGATCAAGAGCAGTTCGCCTTGCGCGAAATTCACCACCTGCGTGGCCTTGTAGATCAGCACGAACGACATCGCGACCACGCCATAGAGCGTGCCGACCACGAGGCCGTTGACCAGAAGCTGGATCAGGAACTGGAGGTTCATGCGGATGGCCAGTGGTGAGGCGGGCGTTTCTTTCCCTCTCCCCTTGTGGGAGAGGGTGGCTGCGCGAAGCGCAGACGGGTGAGGGGTTGTCTCCGCAATGCGATATCTGGGAGAGAACCCCTCACCCGATCGCGTTTGGGTCTACCGTCAGCGCTGCCCTCTCCCACAAGGGGAGAGGGCGCAGTCATGCGCACTGCGGTCTGTCTTTTAAACCCAACGAGCCGCCTCATTCCGCGGCCTCCGCGACAGGTGCTTCGCGCGCGAGATCGATCACCCGCAGGGTGGTGCGGATGCGCTGGGTGGTGCCGTCCTGGAAGCGGATCACGGTATCGACGGGAATCTCGCGTTTGCCGCCATAGATGGCGTCGATGATCCCTGCGTATTTCTCGTTGATGACGCCGCGGCGGACCTTTCGCGTGCGCGTAAGCTCGCCGTCGTCGGCGTCAAGCTCCTTGTAGAGCAACAGGAAGCGGGAGATGCGCTGCGCCGGCGGCAGCGTGGCGTTGACGGCCTCGACCTCCTTTTGCAACAGCGCGTAGACCTCGGGGCGCGAGGCAAGGTCGGTGTAGGTGGTAAACGCGATCCGGTTCTTCTCCGCCCATTTCGAGATGATCGAGAAGCGGATGCAGATCATCGCCGCCAGCGCGTCGCGGCCGGCGCCGAGCACCACGGTCTCGGCGATGTAGGGCGAGAATTTCAGCTTGTTCTCGAGATATTGCGGCGAGAAGCGCTCGCCGCGCGCGGTCTCCGCGAGATCCTTGATGCGGTCGATCACCACGAGCTGCTTGGCGTCGTTGAAATAGCCGGCGTCGCCGGAATGCAGCCAGCCGTCCGTGATGTCGGCGGCGGAGGCTTCCGGGTTCTTGTAATAGCCGAGGAACATGTTGGGGTGGCGCACCATGATTTCGCCGACGCCGTGGATATCCGGATTGGCGATGCGGATTTCGATGGCGTCGGACATTGGCACGCCCGTCGTGTCGGGGTCGGCCTGCCCTTCGGGGTGCAGGGTATAGGCGCCCAGCGTTTCGGTCTGGCCGTACAGGGTGCGCAGCGGCACGCCCATGGCCTGGAAGAATTTGAAAGTGTCGGGACCGAGCGCCGCTCCGCCAGTCGCCGCCGAGCGCAACCGGGTAAAGCCGAGGCGGTCGCGCAACGCGCGGAACAGGAGCAGGTCGGCTGTGGTGGAGTGCTTAGCCCGCGCCAGCGCCGAAAGGCCCGTCTTCATCCCGAGTGTATAGAGGCTCTGCTTGAGCGGGGAGGAGTCCATCACGCCGGCGCGCACATCGGCGGCGATCGATTCCCAGACCCTCGGCGCGAACAGCACGAAGGTCGGCGCGATCTCGCGGAAATCGTTCATCATGGTGTCGGGCTGTTCGACGAAGTTGACCTTCATCCGGCACAACAGGCCTTTGCCGAGCACATAGACCTGCTCCATGATCCAGGGCAGCGGCAGTACCGAGACGTATTCGTCATCCGGCCCCTTGGGATCGAAAGCGAGATAGATCGCGCAATGTCGCAGCACCCGCCCTGCCGCGAGCATCGCCAGTTTCGGATGGGCTGTCGTGCCTGAGGTGGTGCAGAGGATCGCCGTGTCCTCGCCGCGAGTGTCGTCCACGAGGCGGTCATAGAGGCCGGGCTCGCGGCCGGCGCGTTCGCGCCCCATGCTTGCAAGTTGGTCTGCGGCCATCAGGCGGGGATCGTCATATTTCCGCATGCCGCGGGGATCGGAATAGACGATGTGCTTGAGGTTGGGCACGCGGTCGGCGAGCGTCAGCAGCTTGTCGACCTGCTCTTCGTCCTCGGCGAACACCAGCTTGGCTTCGCCGTAGCTGAGCAGATAGGCGGCCTCCTCATCCAGCACGTCGCGATAGAGACCAAGTGACATGGCGCCGATCGCGTGGGTAGCGATTTCGGCCGCCACCCAGTCCGGCCGGTTGTCGCCGATAATGCCGATGATGTCGCCGCGGGAAAGGCCGAGTTCGACCATGCCGAGGGCGAAATCGTGGACCCGCCTCTGGTAGTCGTTCCAGGTGAAGAGCTTCCAGAGCCCGAAATCCTTTTCGCGCAGCGCGATCTCGCCGCCATATTCCTTGGCATTGAGACGCAGCAGTTTTGGATAGGTATCGGCCTGCGCAACCCGGCCGGCGTAATCCATCATGCCGCTGTCTCCGCAGGGAGCGGCGCCTCGTCGGGATCGACCAGGACCTCGTCCTCTTCGCCGAGATAGGCGCGCTTGACGTGGGGATCGGCCAGCACCGCGGCGGG
>JBKQRS010000303.1:0-5201 GCA_052143915.1 Bradyrhizobium sp. | reverse complement strand
TGCCCTCGGACTTGATCCGGGGGTGGCTACCGGTTCGCGTCAAGAAAACGCGCCAAAACACAAAACCTCAGGCCAGCAGTCCGGCGGCGCGCAGCGTCATCAGAAAAAACGTACCGGACATCAGGCTCCAGATCCCCGCCAACACCGTTGCCATCATCACGAACTCGAAGCGCCGGCGTTCGATCCGCGCACCACGGAGCGTATTGCGCATGATGATGAAGGGGGCAGCGAACACCAGAAACGGCACCGCGGCGAAAGTTCTCGGCGCCACGCCTTCCTGCAATAGTCCAAAGCCCGCCGGGCGTTGCACCAGGGCCTGATATCCGCTTGTGAGTGCGCCGGCGAGTGCAAAGCCGATACACAGGGAGAACAGGGAATTCAACGTATCGGGCGACATCGCAGGCTCATCCGCTACAGCACAGGAAGGCGCATTGCTTCGCAAAATTGGCGGCCTGCCGCCACATGATCCTTAAGGAAAGGTTAATGCCAGCAGGATGGACCCGCGGCCTGCACATGGCTCGCGCGGGGCTCCATGACGCGAAACCGTGCGGAAGTGCGATGCCGCATGGCATATTTGCAAATGATTCGCGGCCAGCCGCGGACGCCCGTTTACGATTGCCCGTTCATGACATTCTTTTCGACGGCCCAGCACATCGCACGTGACACGCGAAAGAATCCTCGCGGCCACATGGTTCTGATCATGGTGGCCGGCGCGGCCACGGCCGGCGCGATAGCCCTGATTGCCTATCTGCTGTGGCCGACCTGGGAACCGGAGGTTTCCACCGGTCCGGCCCGGTTGCCGGTAAGCATCGGGGCCACCCTGTTTAACGTTCCGACCGCAGCGATCCGCATGAAAATCCAGCGCCGCTCCGGACCGCAGGAACGCGTCGATCTCTCCTTCGCCTTTCCTTCGCTGGAGGCGCCCGCCCCCCCCAAACGCGTCAGCGCGAGCAGCGTGGAGGAAGCGATGCAGCCGATCGACCGGATCTTTCTTTCGATATCGGCGCACCATGACTCATTGGCGCCCGATCTGCGCGCGCGTACCATCTACCCGCGCTATCTCGAGCAGGCCTCAACGTCAGGGGAAGATGGATTGACGATGCGCGCATTTCGCGAGGGCTCGCCCTACGGCAACGAGGATCTGTTTTCCGCCAACACGCCAAATATCAGCGCGCGCTGCACCCGCGACGCCGCGACGCCCGGGATGTGCCTGAGCGAACGCCGCGTCGAGGGTGCCGATCTGACGTTTCGTTTTCCGCGGAGCTGGCTCGCGCAATGGCGCGACGTGGCCGACGCGATGAATCGCCTGACGCTGCAATTGCGGGGGCCGAAGGGATAACCCCTCAGTCATTTCGGGATGGTGCGCTAGCACCGGACCTCAGATGTGCAATTGCACATCGTAGTTCGATGCGGAGCCCGCCATCGGGTCGGCCATGGGCCGGACCCGTTGGCATCGCCCCGGAACGACGAAGATAGATTGCGTCGTCGATAGATTGCGTCGTCCGCAACACACTGTTGGACGACGGTTTCCCCGGAATCAACCCTGCTCGACCAGATCGTCCTCGAGGATCGCCATCTGGAACTGGAATGAACGATCGTCGTCTTCATCGTCGACGAACAGCACGCCGATGAATTCCTCGCCGATATAGACCTCGGCGGAATCATCCTTCTTCGGCCGCGGCACGACGCGTATCTTGGGGTTGCCGAACAGGCGCTTGAGGTAGGTATCGAGTTTCCTGACTTCCTGAACGTCCACGGCGGTCTCCAATACGATCTCTGGATCATCTTTGTTTGAGCATGATCTTCTCGGAAAACCGGTTCCCACTTTTCCGGATCATGCTCTGGGTTTCGGGAAGTTTTAGGACGGGACGGAGCAAACCGCCGACCATATCCCTTTCAAGTCTTATTCGCAGTTCGAGAGGCTTATAACTTGCGCGCCGTCCAATCGCAAAACCGTAATTCGGCCGCGGATCAAGTCCGGGGCCCGGATTTTTCGGAACGGGCCGGAAATCAAAGTCCGATCGCGTTGATCATTTGATCCATGGTGCGTGACGGCTCGGCGCAGCCCGCCTCGCCGACGATCTTGGCCGGAACGCCGGCCACCGTTACGTTGTGAGGCACGGGCTTCACCACCACGGAGCCTGCGGCGATCCGGGCGCAATGGCCAATCTCGATATTGCCGAGAATTTTCGCACCCGCGCCGATCAAGACACCGTGGCGGATTTTGGGATGGCGGTCCTCGTTCTCCTTGCCGGTGCCGCCAAGCGTGACGCCGTGCAGGATCGAGACGTCGTCCTCGATAACCGCGGTTTCCCCGCATACGAAACCGGTGGCATGGTCGAGAAAGATGCCACGGCCGATCCTGGCCGCCGGATTGATATCGGTCTGGAATACCGCCGAAGAACGGCTTTGCAGGTAATAGGCAAAATCCTTGCGGCCTTTGTGGAAGAGCCAATGCGCCAGACGGTGGGATTGCAGCGCATGGAAACCCTTGAAATAGAGAAGTGGGTCGATGAAGCGCGAGGTCGCGGGATCGCGGTCGTAAACCGCGACCATATCGGCGCGGAAAGCGTTGCCGAGATCGGGATCCTCCCGCAGCGCCTCGTCAAAGGCCTGACGGATCAAATCGCCTGACAGCGCCGAGTGATCGAGACGCTCGGCGATGCGATGCACGACCGAATCTTCCAGCCGGTCGTGATGCAGCACGGTCGAGTAGATAAAGGAGGCAAGCTCCGGCTCGCGGCGGACGATATCTTCCGCCTCCGCGCGCACGCGATCCCAGATCGGATCGAACGCCGCCAGCTTCGCGCCCCCTTGCGGATTGACCTGATGTTTTGCCATTAGCTGCTCTCGCAAATTGCCTGCACTCAAATTCTTCGATTGCCCTTCCTGGGCATCATAGCACGACCGGCAGACTTCTGTCGCGGGGCACTCACACCAAGGTGAACGCTGGCATAAGCCTCGAATACCCGGTAAAACCCTGAAGCGACGGGCTTTCTTCACCCACGCCAAGGACTGTCCTGACCGAAAGCGCTGCTGAGAGGTGGTTGGCAATTCCGGGAAATCAAGCGGCGGGCCATCCGACTAATGGTGGATTTCCGCAACCTGTCCAACCCGGGCATGCTATCCAAAACATCGGGGAGAGAAGGCATTACCACACAGATCTTGCGCGCACGTGCTGTGGACTCGGTCTGGGTCTGGGCAACAGCCGTCGCCATTCCCCTGATGTTGCTCGCGCCCGCGCTCTGGAACGGCTATCCGCTGCTGCAGTGGGACACCGGCGGCTATCTGGCGCGGTGGTATGAAGGCTATCTCGTCCCCAGCCGCTCCACCGCGTTCGGCCTCTATTTGCATTTCGGCGAGGGCTCGGGTTTTTGGATCAATCTGGGAATTCAGGCGCTGGCGACGCTGTGGATCCTGCAACTGACGCTGCGCGTGCTGGGCGTGGTGAGGCCCTTGCGGCTATTGGGAATGAGCCTCGCGCTGGTCCTGACCACGGCCCTGCCCTGGCTCACCAGCATGCTGCTGACCGATATTTTCGCCGGCCTTTCGGTGCTGTCGCTGTTTGTTCTCGTGCTTCATGGCAACAAGATTTCCGCAATCGAGAAATTCGCATTGTTCGTCTTCACCGCTTTCGCGGCCGCCACCCACAGTGCCACTTTGGCCGTGCTGCTGGGGCTGTGCTGCGTCGGATGGATGGCGCGGCCCTTCCTGCGTGACCGGATTGCGGTTGCGGGGCTGGCGCAAGGCACTCTTACCATCGTTGCCGGCGCTGCCATGCTGCTGTCCGCCAATTTCGCGCTCTCCGGTCAATTGGCATGGACGCCCGGCGGCTATGGTGTCGCGTTCGGACGGATGCTGCAGGATGGCATCGTCGCGCAATATCTGCGGGACCACTGCCCGCAGCAGCAGTTCAAGCTCTGCCCCTATCGCGACCAGCTTCCAGCCACCGCAGATCAGTTCCTGTGGGGTAGAAGCATTTTCAACTCTCTCGGCCGCTTCGACGGACTGAATGACGAGATGGGTTTCATCGTAACGCATTCGCTCGCGGAATATCCGCTCTGGCAGGCGGAGGCTGCGATTGTCGCCACCGCCCAGCAAATGGTCGACGTCGCGACAGGCGAAGGAACCGACGTCACCGATTATCATACCTACGGCATCATCGAGCGTTACATCCCGGCGCAGCGCGCGGCAATGCGCGCGGCGCGCCAGCAGCATGGCGGCATCAATTTCGCAGGCGTCAATTGGCTCCACGTCCCGGTCGCGCTTGTCTCGATGTTGCTGGTGTTCGTCATGTTCGGGGGTGCAGTTTTCCGGCGAAAGGCCGACGACCTGGCGCTGCTCGCCGGCACGGTTTCCCTGGCGCTGCTCGGCAACGCCTTTGTGTGCGGCGTGATATCGGGGCCGCATGATCGCTACGGCGCGCGCATGGTGTGGGTCGCAACCTTCGTGACGCTGATCGCGGCCGCGCGACGCTTCACCCGTGACGATGCAGCGGGCGAGGATTCATCTTCTCTGTGAGAGAAAATCCAGCACGCCTGATTTGTAGACCTTGTCGCCCACCGCCCGCATGTGATCGCGGTTGGGAATATCGAGCACTCGCGAACCGGGAATGATTTTCCCCAGCGCTTGCGCAGAGCCCGCGATCTCGTCCGAGGTGCCGACCGCGATCAGCACGGGCACGGCAATGCGTGCGGCTTCGTCCTTCGTCATCAGGCGCCGCGAGCCGCGCAGACAGGCCGCGAGCGCCCGGCGGTCGGAACGGGTCTGGTCCGCGAAGGCGCGGAACGTCCGTCCCACCGGATCGGTCACATCATCGAGCGAATCGGCCTCCAGCGCTTCGGCGACGTTCTCGCCGGGGCCACCGCCCTCGATCAGGCCGATCCCGATGCCGCCGAAGATCGCCGAGCGCAGCCGTTCCGGCTGGCTCAGTGCGAGCACGGCCGTCATCCGCGATCCCAGCGAATAACCCATGACGTCCGCGCGCTCGATGTCCAGGTGATCCATCAGCGCGGTGATATCGCCGGCCATGGTGGCAATCTCATACGCGCTCGAGTCATAGAGTTTGCCGGAGTCGCCATGGCCGCGATTGTCGAACGCGATGACGCGTCGGCCGTTCTTCTTCAGCTCCGACACCCAGGTCGGATATACCCAGTTCACATTCTTGGTCGACGCAAAGCCGTGCACGAGCAAAATCGGAT
>JBKQRS010000302.1:0-4455 GCA_052143915.1 Bradyrhizobium sp. | reverse complement strand
GGAGACCGAGCGCCGCCTGCTCCGCCAGGCCCTGACGGAAGCCGTCCACCTGTCGCAGCGCGATGCGCGGCCGGGCATCCTGCGCGAGGCCGAGCGCGCCGTTACGGTGGCGCATGCGGAGGCCGTTGCCAGCTTTACCACTCAGAACCGCATCACCTGTGAGGATATCGACATCGTCGGCTTTCATGGCCAGACCGTGCTGCACCGTCCGGCCGAGGGGATGACCGTGCAGATCGGCGACGCCGCCGCGCTCGCCAAGGCGATCCATATCCCGGTCATGCACGATTTCCGCGCTGCCGATGTCGCCGCCGGCGGGCAGGGCGCGCCGTTCGTTCCGGTCTACCACCGCGCGCTCGCCCAGTCGCTTGAGCGCGAAGGGCCCATCGTCGTGCTCAATATCGGCGGCGTTTCCAACATCACCTATATCGACGGCGGAGACGTCCTGATCGCCTGCGATACCGGGCCCGGCAACGCGCTGCTCGATGATCACATGCTCCGCACCATGAGCCAGCCGTTCGATTGCGAAGGCCGCACGGCCGCCCAGGGAACCGCCGACCATGCGTGGATTGCGCAGGCGCTGCAGCATCCGTTTTTTGCGCTGCCGCCGCCGAAATCGCTCGACCGCAACGATTTTGCGTCGCTGGTGCTGCGCGACATGCCGCCGGCCGATGGTGCGGCGACGCTGACCGCCTTCACGGCCGCGGCGATCGCCCGGGTCGTTCCGCTGCTGCCGAAGCGACCGCGAAGCTGGATCGTGGCCGGCGGCGGCGCACGCAATCTCACCATGCTGCGGATGCTGCGCGAGCGTCTCGCACCCGCCACCGTCGAGGCGGCCGACGCGCTGGGCTGGTCGGCGGACGCCATCGAAGCCCAGGCGTTCGGCTTTCTGGCGGCGCGCGGCCTCAAAGGCCTGCCGCTCAGCTATCCCGCCACGACCGGTGTGCCGATCCCGATGACGGGCGGGGTGATCGCAAGGCCGTGAGCCGGCGCGATTGATGCGGCATCATCGCAACCGTTCCAGTGTCAGGGTTCGGCAGCCATCCGCACGAGCGTCGCGACGGTGTTCATGTTGCGCCCGGTGCCTGATTTGGCGGCGGCGATGACCAGCTTCGATGAGGCCATGCCCTGGCCGTAATGGATGTAGATTTCGCGGCGCCCCAGCCGGATTTGCTCGTCCTGCTGGCCACGGATGCTGGCCAGCGTGTCCGCTGATGGCGCGCGGTCGAGGAACACCGCCATGGTGCGGTTCGGTGCTAACTTCTGAAATGGATTGTCGGCGAGTACCTGCGCCATCTCGGCGGCGCTGCGCACCAGCACGCCGACCGGCCTGCCGGCATAGGCTTCCAGGCGCTTTTCAAGCGTAGCCTTGATCGTGGCTTCGGACTTGCGGCTGGCGAACACGACATTGCCGCTGGCGATGTAGGTGCGGACGCTTCCGAAGCCGAGCTCCTCGCAGATGTCCTTGAGGTCGCTCATCGGCAACTTTCCGGTGCCGCCGACATTGACCGCACGCAGAAGCGCCACGAACGAAATCATGGTCGATCCTATGGCCGATCTGAAGCTCTAACGAACGTTGGCAAGCCGCATGTCGAGATAGCCGGTCACCGTCTGCATCAAGGGCTCCAGCTTGCCGTCGAAGAAGTGGTTGGCGCCGGGGATGATCTGCTGGTCGATCACGATGCCCTTCTGGGTCTTGAGCTTCTCGACCAGCGTGTTGACGTCCTTGGGCGGCACCACCGCGTCCTTCTCGCCATGCACGATCAGCCCGGAGGACGGGCAGGGGGCGAGGAACGAGAAGTCATAGAGGTTGGCGGGCGGCGCGATCGAGATGAAGCCCTCGACCTCGGGCCGGCGCATCAAGAGTTGCATGCCGATCCAGGCGCCGAACGAGAAGCCCGCGACCCAGCAGGCGCGCGCTTCCGGATTGATGGTCTGCGCCCAATCGAGCGCGGAAGCGGCATCGGACAGTTCGCCGGTGCCGTGATCGAATGATCCCTGGCTGCGGCCGACGCCGCGGAAATTGAAACGCAGCACCGAAAATCCGCGATGGGCAAAGGCGTAATAGCACTGGTAGATGATCTGGTGATTCATGGTGCCGTGAAACTGCGGATGCGGATGCAGCACCATCGCGATCGGCGCATTCTTCTGCTTTGCCGGATGGTAACGGCCTTCGAGGCGGCCCGCGGGGCCGGTGAAAATGACTTCAGGCATTGATGGTCCTTGGCAAAATCAACCGACTTTGTGCTGGTTCTGTCTGGCGCTTCGGCAGACAAACCCGTGCAG
The DNA here is from genome assembly GCA_052143915.1 of Bradyrhizobium sp. Lineage (GTDB taxonomy): Bacteria > Pseudomonadota > Alphaproteobacteria > Rhizobiales > Xanthobacteraceae > Bradyrhizobium. The sequence continues at coordinate 2,172 of JBKQRS010000302.1, read as the reverse complement.
GAAGACAAGGGGCTGATCAGACGTCGTTGGGGCGATGCGCGAACGGCGCCTGGTGAACTGGAGGCCGCGTTCTAGCATGAGGCAAGGGGCAAAAAGCAAGGGTTTTGAGCATCGGGCAGATTGTTCAAGATGTTAGCGTTCCGGTTGCCAGGAGACGCCGCGATCGCCAATTGGGATAAGCCTGATGCAAGCGACAGCATGGGGTCGGGCGCGCTGGCGCGAAAGCCTCAAGTCTAAGGTAATATGATACTTAATGTCTGACCGCGTCTATCTCGACTGGAATGCAACGACCCCGCTTCGCCGTGAAGCGCGGGAGGCGATGGTTGCGGCGCTGGATCTCTGCGGCAACCCCTCCTCGGTCCATGCCGAGGGCCGCCAGGCCCGGAGATTGGTAGAGGACGCCAGGGCCGCCGTCGCGGCGGCGGTCGGTGCCCAGCCGAGGAATGTCGTCTTCACATCTGGCGGAACCGAGGCCAACGCGCTGGCGCTGAAGCCTGGGCTCAAGCGTGGCTCTGGCCTTGCGGTTGAGCGGCTGGTGGTCTCGGCCATCGAACACGCCTCTGTTCTCGCAGGCGGACGGTTTCCGGCTGAAATCATCGAGACCGTCAGCGTGACGCCCTCCGGATTGCTGGATCTGGAGCGTCTGCGCGGTGCGCTTGAGGGCAAGCCTCCCGCGCTGGTGTCGGTGATGCTGGCCAATAACGAAACCGGGGCGGTGCAGCCGGTGGCGGAGGCGGCCGAAATTGTTCATGCCGCGGGCGGCCTGCTGCACGTCGATGCGATCCAGGCTCTTGGAAAAATCTCCTTTGATATGAGTGCGTTGCATGCCGATCTGGTGACGCTGTCGGCGCACAAGATCGGCGGCCCCAAGGGGGTCGGCGCGCTGGTATTGGCCGAGGGGTTGACTGGATTGGAGCCACTGTTGCGCGGCGGCGGTCAGGAGTTGAGCCGGCGGGCGGGCACCGAGAACGTCGCGGGAATTGCGGGGTTCGGAGCCGCGGCAAAGGCCGCCCTGGACGCGCTGGTAGACGACGCCATTCGCCTCAAGGCGCTGCGGACAAGGCTTGAAAATGGCTTGCGGCAGACCGCAGGTACTCTGGTGTTCTCCGGTGACGCGCCCCGGCTGCCCAACACCACGCTGTTCACGGTTCCCGGCCTCAAGGCGGAAACCGCCGTCATTGGCTTCGATCTCGAAGGCATAGCGGTGTCTTCAGGCTCCGCCTGTTCGTCCGGCAAGGTGCAGCCCTCGCACGTGCTGGAAGCGATGGGATTTGGCCCCCAGATCGCCCAAGGAGCCGTGCGGCTCAGTCTAGGCTGGTCCACTTCAGACGCGGACATCGAACGCTGCCTTGAGGCTTGGCGAATGCTCGCAGGTAGCCTACTTAAGGATCAGGGACGAAACACGGCTTGAATGGTTCTAAGCAGGTGATTTCGTCCGGGAAACATCGTAATAGTTTTACGGAATTGATCCACCGCGGTCCTTGAAACCGCGAGCGGAGGAATGGAATGGCTGCCGTCCAGGAGACGGTCGATCGGGTTCGCCAGATCGACGTCGATCAGTATCGATATGGATTTGAGACGCTTATCGAGTCCGACAAGGCCCCGAAGGGGCTGTCGGAAGATACCGTCCGCTTCATCTCCGCAAAAAAGAACGAACCGGCCTGGATGCTGGAATGGCGGCTGGAAGCCTATCGCCGCTGGCTGACCATGGCCGAGCCGCAATGGGCGCGCGTCAACTATCCGAAAATCGATTACCAGGATCTCTATTACTATTCGGCGCCGAAGCCGAAGAAGAAGATCGGCTCGCTCGACGAGATCGATCCGGAAATCCTGAAGACCTACGAGAAGCTCGGCATCCCCTTGCGCGAAGTCGAGGTGCTCGAAGGCGTGGTGCGCAAGGACGGCGAGAAAACGCAAGGCGAGCGCAAGATCGCCGTCGACGCCGTGTTCGATTCCGTCTCTGTCGCGACCACCTTCCAGAAGGAACTCAAGCAGGCCGGCGTGATCTTCATGCCTATCTCGGAGGCGATCCGCGAGCACCCTGAACTGGTAAAGAAGTACCTCGGCACGGTGGTGCCGACCTCGGACAATTTCTTCGCCTCGCTGAACTCGGCGGTGTTCTCCGACGGCTCGTTCGTCTACGTGCCGCCGGGCGTGCGCTGCCCGATGGAG
>JBKQRS010000301.1:0-6920 GCA_052143915.1 Bradyrhizobium sp. | reverse complement strand
GCGGACTACAAACGCGAGCACTACGCATCGCACCGCGAGCGCTACATCGCGAACGCCCTCAGCCGCAAGCGAGCGATCCTTCCAACCAAGCCGCGCGACGCGCGCTACAAACAGCGCCGTAGCTAGTGCGGCTTGGTTGGAAGGCCTCCGGGGAGCCCGTTACTCCATCTGCGGGTGCGCGGGCACCCGGCATTCCCCACGCCCTCTTTGGGCGAAACGAACTGTCAAAACTCGGGCGCATCACGCCGCGAGAGTGTGCAGACGCATGTTGCCGTCATTGCAAGCGAAGCGAAGCAATCCATCTTTTGGCCCGGCAAGGCGGAAGGATGGATTGCGTCGTCGTTTCACTCCTCGCAATGACGGTTCGACGACGTGCCCCTTTCTCGACGGGATCGCGCCCCAATCCTCAAAACGGTTTGCTCAGAAACTTCGAGCCCTTCAACCCATACCGCCACGGCAGTTCGACCGCCTTGGTGATCCCGATCCTCACGCCTGCGACGATCTCCGGCTTGATTGTCCGCGCGTACAGAGCGATGGGTGGGGCATCGAGCGCGATTCCGTTGTGCTTGTGGGTGATCCCGAGTGCTTCCGTCAGCTTGCCCGGGCCCGAGCACAGGGATCGCACCTCGTCGAGGTGCCGCCGGCGCCGCATCGTTGGGATGCCGACGGTCGGTTCCAGCGCACGGATCAGCACGGCGCTGGCGGAACCCTCCCTTTCGCAGACGAAATTGACGCACCAGTGGATGCCATAGGAGCGATAGACGTAGGCGAAGCCGGGCGGACCGAACATGACCGCATTTCGCGGCGTCGGCCCCCGGAAGGAGTGGGCGGCAGGCTCCGTGTGATGATAGGCCTCGACCTCGACAATGATGCCGCCGACCCCGTTCACCAGCATGGTCGCGCCGATCAGGTCGGGCGCGACCTCATGGACGCTGCGGGCGAAGAAGGCGCGTTTGAGGGGCTTGCCGGACTTTTGCGCGCTCGGGTTTCGGTTTTGGGCCATTTCGGGCTGGTATGCTAAGACCGCAAACAGACCAAGGCGAGCGGTTGCGGTTCCCGATCCACCGGATTAGCTAGAGGTCTCAAAAATACGGATTCTCCATGGTTGTCGTCGTCGATACCGTTTCAGCCACCCCGCTGCGCCCGCGTCATCCGGAAAAGGTGAACCGGCCGGATGCGTTTTCGCCACCGAAGCCGGACTGGATTCGCGTTCGCGCGCCGACGACGCGCGGCTATGCCGATACCCGCAACATCGTCAAGGAAAACGGCCTCGTCACGGTGTGCGAGGAGGCGGGCTGTCCGAATATCGGCGAGTGCTGGGACAAGAAGCACGCGACCTTCATGATCATGGGCGACACCTGCACCCGTGCCTGCGCGTTCTGCAACGTCAAGACCGGCATGCCCGGCGCGCTCGACCCCAATGAGCCGGAGCACGTCGCCGACGCGACCTTCAAGCTGGGGCTCGCCCATCTCGTGGTCACCTCGGTGGATCGCGACGACCTCGCCGACGGCGGCGCCGAGCATTTCGCGCAAACCATCCGTGCGATCCGGGCACGCTGTCCGACCACCACCATCGAGATCCTGACGCCGGATTTCCTGCGCAAGGACGGCGCGCTCGAAGTGGTGGCGGCGGCAAAACCCGACGTGTTCAATCACAATCTGGAAACGGTTCCGTCGCGCTATCTGAGCGTGCGCCCGGGCGCACGCTATTTCCATTCCATCCGCTTGCTGCAACGGGTCAAGGAAATCGATCCGACGATCTTCACAAAATCGGGCATCATGGTCGGGCTAGGCGAGGAGCGCCACGAGGTGCTGCAGGTGATGGACGACCTGCGCTCGGCGGATGTCGACTTCCTGACCATCGGCCAGTATCTGCAGCCGACCCGAAAGCATCATGCCGTGATGCGTTATGTGCCCCCGGACGAGTTCGCAGGTTACGAGAAGGTCGCCTATACCAAGGGCTTCCTGATGGTGTCGGCGAACCCATTGACCCGCTCATCGCATCACGCCGGCGACGATTTCGCCAAACTGCAGGCGGCGCGCGCGGCAAAATCCCGCTGAGCGGGTCCAAAGCCGTAAGCGGAATTCAATATTTGCCAATGTCCAGGCTCTGACATTCGCAAATGATTTTGCTGCAACGGGATGCGAATGTTAGAGTCTGGACACTAGTCGATGCCGAAATTCAGCAGCAGGCGCCGGGTCAACCACAGCGCGTCGCAGATGTTCGACCTGGTCGCCGACGTCGAGCGCTACCCCGAATTCGTGCCGCTGTGCCGCTCGCTGAAAATCCGTCAGCGCACGCCAAAGCCGGATGGTACCGAAATCGTGGTCGCCGACATGACGGTATCGTTCAAGCTGGTGCGCGAGGCCTTCACCAGCCGGGTGACGCTGGACCGTCCCAACCTGAAAATTCTGGTCGAGTACCTGCAGGGGCCGTTCAGCAACCTCGAGAACCGCTGGACGTTCGAGCCGAAGTCGGACACTGCCTGCGATGTCGGGTTCTACCTGGCCTACGAGTTCAAGAGCCGGATGCTGGCGGTGCTGATGGGGACGATGTTCGACGCCGCATTCCATCGCTTTGCCGCCGCATTCGAAAAGCGCGCGGACATGATTTACGGCAGGCCCGGACTCGTCGGCAAGACGGCATCATGAAGCCTTGTGGTGCGGCTTCCGGACTATGCCCGCGGCGGCCGCCGCCGTTTCACCGCGCCGCGGCGTGGCGTCCGCGCCAGGCGTGGATGGACCCGGCTGGTCGCCTGGCGGCGCGGTTTTGCTGCTGCCTGCGGCCCGCGCGCCAACTCCATCAGCATGCGCAAGGCTTCCACCACCGAGCGCTGCCGCACCGCGCTGCGGCCGATCGCGCCGAAGCGGCATTCGCGATGCAGAATTCGGCCGTCGCGGGCGGCGACCGCGAAATGTACCAGACCCACCGGCTTGCCCGGCGTGGCGCCTCCGGGACCCGCGATGCCGGTGATGGACACCGCAAGATCGACGCCGGCGCGCTCGAGCGCGCCGACAGCCATCGCGGTCGCGGTTTCCTTGCTGACCGCGCCGAAGGTCAGAAGCGTCGTGGCCTTGACCCCGAGCATCGCGCGCTTGGCCTCATTGGAATAGGTGACGAAGCCGCGGTCGATCACATCGGAGGAACCGGGAATATCGGTGAGCGCGCCGGCGACCAGACCGCCGGTACAGGATTCCGCGGTCGCGATGGTCAGCTTGCGCATCCGGCAAAGGTCAAGCAGCGAGCGGGAGAGGGCGCGGGCGTCGCTGCCGCTCATCTTAACCGCTCCGACCTTTGTCGTCCGGACCCTTGTCATCCCAAGGCAGGCGAATGGTGGCGCACGCCGTCGCGGCGATGCCTTCCTCGCGGCCGGTGAAGCCGAGACGTTCGCTGGTGGTCGCTTTCACGGCGACACGGGTGACGTTCAGTCCGGTGATCTCGGCGATGCGGGCGCGCATGGTGTCGCGCAAGGGGCCGATTTTCGGCCGCTCGCAGATCAGCGTCACTTCCAGGTTGGCGATGCGGCCGCCGCGCGCGGTAACCCGATCGACCGCGTATTTCAGGAATTTATCGGAGGCCGCGCCCTTCCATTTCATGTCGCTGGGCGGAAAATGCGAACCGATATCGCCGTCCGCCAGCGCGCCGAGGATGGCATCGACCAGCGCATGAAGGCCGACATCGCCGTCGGAATGCGCGAGAAAGCCTTTGGTATGTGACACGCGAACGCCGCAGATCATGAGGTGATCGCCGTCGCCGAAGGCGTGAACGTCGTAACCCGTCCCGGTTCTGACATCGCCGAGCTGGCTTGCAAGGCGGGCTTCTTCGCGGATGAAATCTTCCGGTGTCGTCAGTTTCATGTTCGCAGGATCGCCTTCAAAGGTCGCCACCGTCAATCCCGCCCATTCCGCAAGCGCTGCATCGTCGGTGAAATCGCTGCGGCCCTCGCGCGCCGCGCGGCGATGGGCGTCAAGAATAACATCAAAGCGGAACGCCTGCGGCGTTTGTGCGATTCGCAAACGGGCACGCTCCGGCGTCGCCTCGACGTTTCCGTTGTTGTCGACGAGCTTGATCGTGTCTGCGACGGGTATTGTCGGAATGGCCGCGCCTGTGGCGGATGCGGCATCGATCGCGCGCGAAATCAGCGCCGCCGAGACAAAAGGCCGCGCTGCGTCGTGGATGAGAACGACGTCAGGCTTTTGGGACGCGAGCGCCTCCAGTCCGGCATGCACCGATGCCTGGCGTGTTGCTCCGCCGTTGGTGGGCGGCTGGTATTGCAGCTCCCGCGCGGCGTCGTTGAACATCGCGATGTCGTCGAGATTCAAGACGGGTTGCACCGCCTGCACCTTTGGATGCCGGCAAAATGGTTCCATCGCCCGGAAAATCACGGTCTGCCCGCCGATCGAACGGTATTGCTTCGGTCCGCCCGCGCCGGCACGAAGGCCGCGCCCGGCTGCGACGAGGATGGCTGCAGTCCGCTGAGATCTCGGCATGGGATTCGATACAGGCAAAACGGGATGGTAGAGACCGCGGTGGGTGGCTGGCGCTCTGCCCTTATCATGCTCACGCTGCGAAGACAGAACGATTCCCAACAGCTGTGGGGAAAAGCATATTTTGTTGCAGTGCACTTGCAAGATTCTTGGAACTGTCTAAAGTGTAGGCATGCATCTTGACTGCACAAGATTTGTGCGCAAAATGGATTCTGACAGCAGCGACGCTTGTCGAAACAGCGAGAAATCCGTGACCCGTCTCGATACTTTGCGCCTTAAGCCATTGAAAATAGGTGATATTGAGGTCGCCAACCGGGTTCTTCTTGCGCCAATGTCGGGCGTGACCGATGCCCCGTTTCGACGCCTGACCGCGGCACTCGGGGCGGGACTAGTGGTTTCCGAGATGACCGCCAGCGACGATCTCGTCAATGGCCGACCTATGTCCCGGCTGCGGTGCGAGTCCACCGGTATCGGCCCGCACATGGTTCAGCTCGCGGGCTGCGAGGAGAGGTGGATGGCCGAAGGCGCCCGCATCGCCGAAGCGGCCGGAGCCGAAATCATCGATATCAATATGGGTTGTCCTGCGCGCCATGTGACGGGCGGCCAGTCCGGCTCGGCATTGATGCGCGATCTTGATCACGCCGTCCGACTGATCGAGGCAACAATATCGGCGGTGAAGGTGCCAGTGACGCTGAAGATGCGGCTCGGCTGGGACGATCGCTCCGTCAACGCACCGGAGCTGGCGCGCCGCGCCGAGGCCGCGGGCGTGCAGCTGATTTCGGTGCATGGCCGTACCCGCTGCCAGTTCTATAATGGCAAAGCCGATTGGGGCGCGGTTCGCGCAGTCAGGGACGCCATTGGCATTCCGCTCGTCGTCAACGGCGACATCACCTCGTTCGAGAAAGCCGTTGCCGCACTCGAAATGTCGGGCGCCGATGCGGTCATGGTCGGCCGCGGCGCGCAGGGCCAGCCCTGGTTGCCTGGCCAGATCGGACGCCGCATCGAGACCGGGGTCGTGGAATCCGCGCCGTCCTTGACCGAGCAGCTCAAATATGTCCGCACGCTCTATGACGAGGTCTGCGGTCATTACGGTCTGCGCGTCGGCCTGCGTCATGCGCGCAAGCATCTCGGCTGGGCGTTGCAGATAGCGGCCCAATACAGTCGGACGCCGGCGACGACGCTCAAGGGCTGGCGCGCGAAGATTCTGACATCGGACAATCCGCACCTCGTGCATCGATCCCTGCAGGATGCTTTTGACGACTTTGCGTGGAGCGCTGCTGCATGACTTCGGCCGCAGAACATCGCCGACCCGTGCCGTCCGACGCCGAGGCCATCCTCAACGCGTTGCCCAATCCGGTGCTGCTGGTAGCGCCCGACGGCAGGATCGTCGACGCGAACATGGCGGCTGAATCGTTTTTCGAGATTTCCGCGCAGTTTCTGCAACGTCAGTCGTTGAAGGAGCTGGTGCCTTTCGGAAGTCCGCTGCTGGCGCTGATCGATCAGGTGCGCTCAAGCGCCTCGCCGGTCAACGAGTACAAGGTTGACCTGGGTACGCCGCGGATGGGTGGCGATCGTCTGGTCGATCTTCACGTTGCGCCGCTTACCGAGCGGCCCGGTCATATCGTCGTGATGCTGCAGGAGCGCACCATTGCCGACAAGATGGATCGGCAATTGACGCACCGGAGCGCGGCCCGTTCGGTGATCGCGCTGGCAGCGATGCTGGCGCATGAAATCAAGAACCCGCTATCCGGCATCCGCGGTGCAGCGCAGTTGCTCGAGCAGGCGGCTTCGCCCGAGGACCGCATGCTGACGCGGCTGATCTGCGATGAGGCGGACCGCATCGTCACGCTGGTCGATCGTATGGAAGTCTTCGGCGACGACCGGCCGGTGGCGCGCGGTCCCATCAACATCCATTCGGTGCTCGATCACGTCAAACGGCTGGCGCAATCGGGCTTCGCCCGCAATATCCGCTTCGTCGAAGAATACGATCCATCGCTGCCTCCGGTGCTCGCCAATCAGGACCAGCTGATCCAGGTATTTCTGAATCTGGTGAAGAACGCCGCCGAGGCCGTGGTCGATCTCGGCAGTGATGCGGAGATCCAGCTCACCACGGCATTCCGTCCGGGCGTACGCCTGTCGGTTCCGGGGAAGAAATCGCGGGTATCATTGCCGCTGGAATTCTGCGTCAAGGATAACGGTCCCGGTGTGCCGGATGACCTGTTGCCGAACCTGTTCGACCCTTTTGTCACGACCAAGCCGACCGGCAGCGGGCTGGGTCTGGCGCTGGTGGCCAAGATCGTCGGCGATCACGGCGGCATCATCGAATGCGAATCCCAGCCGCGAAAAACCACCTTCCGCGTACTGCTGCCGATGTTCAATACCGCAAAAAAATTCGATCAAAGTGACCGCGATGACGTTTCGGGGACGCCATT
>JBKQRS010000300.1:0-3167 GCA_052143915.1 Bradyrhizobium sp. | reverse complement strand
ATCCGCGCCACCCAGGGTCAAGGCGTGATGCCCGACGGCACTTCGCGCTTTTCCATCGAGGGCAAAAAGATTCATCACTATATGGGCTGCTCGACGTTTTCGAACTTCACCGTGCTGCCGGAAATCGCCGTAGCGAAGATTCGCGACGACGCTCCCTTCGACAAGAGCTGCTACATCGGCTGCGGCGTGACGACAGGCGTCGGCGCGGTGGTGAACACCGCCAAGGTCACTCCGGGCGCCAACGTGGTCGTGTTCGGGCTCGGCGGTATCGGGCTCAATGTCATCCAGGGCGCGAAGATGGTAGGCGCCGACAAGATCGTCGGCGTCGACGTCAACGACAGCAAGGAGGAATGGGGCCGCCGCTTCGGCATGACGCATTTCGTCAACCCGACCAAGATCGGTGGCGATATCGTCCAGCACCTGGTCACGCTGACCGACGGCGGAGCCGACTACACCTTCGACTGTACCGGCAACACCACCGTGATGCGACAGGCGCTTGAGGCCTGCCACCGCGGCTGGGGCGTGTCGGTCATCATCGGGGTCGCGGAAGCGGGAAAGGAGATTTCAACCCGGCCGTTCCAACTCGTTACCGGCCGGGTCTGGAAGGGCACGGCATTCGGCGGCGCTCGCGGCCGGACCGACGTGCCAAAAATCGTCGACTGGTACATGAACGGCAAGATCCAGATCGATCCGATGATCACCCATGTCCTCAAGCTTGAGGAGATCAACAAGGGGTTCGATCTGATGCACCAAGGCAAGTCGATCCGTTCGGTCGTCGTGTTCTAATTCCAAAAACGTCAAACAGGAGGATAGGCCCATGACAGTTCACATCCACCCGTCGGTTGATAACGGGGTAAAGAAGGGCTCAGGCAATTTCGCCGGCGGAACCCTGGTCTGCAAATGCAAGGACCGGCCGGTCAAGGTCGGCATCAAGGGCGACGTCGCCCACAACCACGCCTGCGGCTGCACCAAGTGCTGGAAGCCGGAGGGAGCGATCTTTTCGGTGGTCGCGGTCGTGCCGCGCGACAACGTCAGCGTTCTCGAAAACGGCGACAAGCTTCACGTGATCGATACATCGGCGGCGATCCAGCGGCATGCCTGCAAGGTTTGCGGCACGCATATGTTCGGCCGGATCGAGAACAAGGCGCATCCGTTCTACGGTCTGGACTTCATTCATCCGGAGCTCTTTATGGAGTCCGGTTCGGCTGCTCCGCAATTTGCGGCGTTCGTGTCCTCGATCATCGAGTCCGGAGTCGATCCATCGCAACTGGCTGGCATCAGAACGCGCCTCAAGGAACTCGGACTGGAGCCTTATGACTGCCTGTCCCCGGCGCTGATGGATGCGATCGCTACCCACGTGGCGAAATCGAAAAAGGCCGCGTGACCCTGCGAAATTTGGTGGCGGCATCCCCGCCACCAAATCGATGTGACACGGCTTCGAAAAGGGGATGACTTGGAGATACTTGCGATACGACGCCGCTAGATTTCGCCTTGGTGCCTACTGGCAGGCCTGGTTTCCTGCTGCGGGCATGGTCAAGAATGTGATGGTAGCTGGCGCGAATGTCAGGTCGCCCGCAGCCGTCCACACGCCGGCGATGTGCGGCAGATCATCCTGCGAGCCCAGGCGAAGCGGAAGGCCATTCAGCCGCAGCGTGGTGTCCTGCAGGCTCGCCGCATCCAGCGCATAGCGCTGTGAGGCCGCGGGCAAGCTCAGCGTGCGCGGCGCGCTGCGGTCGACGTTCAGGATCAACAGGCTTACGCCACCGTGTGTTCCGCGTTGGCAATGGGCATAGATATGGAGCCCCGCCTGCGCGGGCACGTCCGGATCGAGGACGACGTTTCCCATCAACAGCCGCCACAGCAACGCGCCCCAGTAGCTTGGCGTGGGTGCCAGCGTTCTCTCATTGAGCAGCCCGTAGTCGCTTGCCGCGAGCGTATTATGCATCACCACCTGAACGCCGGCTTTGGCGAGGCGGCCGAGTTGATCGAGATATCTGAACGTATCCAGGAAGGTCGCGTCCCACCGGTTTCCGCCGCATGCGGCCTCCGCGGTTTCGGTCAGCCAGATCGGCTTGCCGGGCTCGTATCTGTCCCGGAGCGACCGGTAAAAGGCGAGGGTCTGATCCGTCCGCGAGAGCCATCCTTCGGACAGAGCGTCCTCGGGTGCGCTCGTACCGCTGCACCGCTCCGACAGCGTTCCATAGTGATGATACGAGATCCCATCGAGGCTGCCGGGGCCGGATGCAACGAGCAGGTTCGAAGCGGAGGCTGCTTCGCCGACGGTGCCAGGACCGAGGATCAGTATCTCCGGATAATTTTGCTTCACAAGCGAACGGAAAGCCCTGAAATCGCGTGCATAGGCTGCCGCGTCATCTCCGGCCGGCGCAGCGCCGGTCAGGGAAACGTTCGGCTCATTGATGAATTCTGCTGCGGCAATGCGTCCTCCGACCGCGTAGGTGTAACTGAGAAAGCGGCGAGCCTGGTCCGGCAACCAAACGCCGGCCGCATCGCGGGTGCCCGGGCTGGCGGCGAATGAAGTCACGATCTGCGCCCCGACCGCTTGCGAGAAATCGACGACCCCCCGCCATTGCCGGCGGCTCAGGACGCTGTTGAATCCGGGAGGCGGCGCAGACGGTGCCGAATCCGAATCGGCAAAATAGGTGGCATTGGCCCAGCTTCCGCTGACACGCAGGTAAGCCGGCGCGAGTACAGCAGCTAGCCTTCGCAGCTGCGGATTGGTCAGATCGATCGGCGGGCGGTATTCGTAGAGTTCCGAATGTCCGGCCGAGCTGCCGGATCCGTATGGCTTCCAGAAAGCTCCGCCGGTCACTTCGACCATTTCGACGTTATAGGATTGGAAACGTTCGTCGACCGTGCCGATACGAGCCATGGTCGCAGGTATGATGGATGGGCCTTCGGCGGGCGCTGCGGCGCAGGGGAGTGCGACGAGCAACGCCGCGATCAGCCAGGACCGGGACTTTGGACAGACCCCGTTGATATCGCGCATGCAATTCTCCGCATCCTGCCGTCACCTTGACGGGCCGCGAACAAGTGGACGCTGGATACCCCAGAATTGCGTTCATTGTGGAACCAGCATGGCGCTGGTCCGTTTGACGTCCGACGTCGGCGCCGGATGCGCAAAAGGCAGATGCAGGGACCTACCGCGG
>JBKQRS010000299.1:0-29751 GCA_052143915.1 Bradyrhizobium sp. | reverse complement strand
CAAGGACCGCATCTTTACCAATCTTTACGGCTTCGGTGATCGCGGCTTGAAGGGCGCGCGGGCGCGCGGCAGCTGGGACAACACCAAGGCGCTGGTTGATAAGGGCCGCGACTGGATCATCAACGAGATGAAGGCCTCGGGCCTGCGCGGCCGCGGCGGGGCCGGTTTTCCGACCGGCCTGAAATGGTCGTTCATGCCGAAGGAATCGACCGACGGCCGGCCGAGCTATCTCGTGGTCAATGCCGACGAGTCCGAGCCCGGCACCTGCAAGGACCGCGAGATCATGCGGCACGATCCGCATCTTTTGGTGGAGGGCTGCCTGATTGCCAGTTTCGCGATGGGGGCGCACGCCTGCTATATCTACGTGCGCGGCGAATTCATCAGGGAGCGCGAGCACCTGCAGGCTGCGGTCGATCAGGCCTATGCGGCGAAGCTGATCGGCAAGGATAACGTCAACGGCTGGCCGTTCGACCTCTACGTGACACATGGCGCCGGCGCCTATATCTGCGGTGAAGAAACGGCGCTCCTGGAAAGCCTCGAAGGCAAGAAGGGCATGCCGCGGCTAAAGCCGCCATTCCCCGCCAATGTCGGCCTGTTCGGCTGCCCGACCACGGTGAACAACGTCGAGTCGATCGCGGTCGCGCCGGACATCTTGCGGCGGGGTGCTGCGTGGTTCGCCGGCATCGGCCGGCCCAACAATGTCGGCACCAAGCTGTTCTGCATTTCAGGGCATGTCGAGCGCCCCTGCAATGTCGAAGAGGCGATGGGAATTCCGTTCCGCGAACTGATCGAGCGCCACTGCGGCGGCATCCGCGGCGGCTGGGACAATCTCAAGGCGGTGATCCCCGGCGGCTCTTCGGTGCGTATGGTGCCGGCCGATCAGATCATCGATACGCCGATGGACTTCGACAGCCTGGGCAAATTGCGCTCAGGTCTCGGCACCGCCGCCGTCATCGTGATGGACAAATCGACCGACCTGATCCGTGCAATTGCGCGCATTTCCTATTTCTACAAGCACGAGAGCTGCGGCCAGTGCACGCCGTGCCGTGAGGGCACGGGATGGATGTGGCGGGTGCTGACGCGGATGGCCGAGGGCCGCGCCCACAAGCGCGAAATCGACATGCTGCTGGAGGTCACCAAGCAGGTCGAGGGCCATACCATCTGCGCGCTGGGTGACGCAGCCGCCTGGCCGATCCAGGGCCTGATCGCGCACTTCCGTCATGAGATCGAGGCACGCATCGACGAATATTCGCGCAAGGCCGATGTCGACGATGCCGGCATTCTCGATCCCGCGCACATGGTCGCGGCGGAGTGATGCTGATGGCGCAACCGAGCGTTTTCTGGTGGCAGAGATACGGGACGCTGGCGCAGATGGCGCAGGCGACCGTGGCGCTGCTCGGCTTTGTTGCGATCCTGTTCCAGATCAATGAAATCCGCAGCAGCAATCGTGCCGCCAGCGCGCGGCAGGCGTTTTTGGGCTATATCGATCTGGCGTTCAAGAATCCGAAATTCTCGTCTCCGGACTACGACGCGATCAAGGCCGGCAGCCGTAGCGAACAGGTTCAGTACGAGAGCTTCGTCTCCTATTTCCTCTATGCCTGCGAAGAGGCCACCGCCGCTTTCGCCGACCGGCGCGAATGGCTGGCGTCGTGCGATTATGATCTGAAGCCGCATCTGCCGTTCCTGTGCGAGAAGAATAAGGCCGAACCCGCTTTTCTCGCGACCTACCGCACCGATACCCAGGACTGGGTGAAGACGTCCATGAAGACCGCCAGCGTCACACCGCCTGACTGCAAGCTCGGAAAGACTTGAGACAGCAATGACCAAACTTATCGTCGATGGCAAAGAGATCGATGTTCCCGCGGAATTCACGCTGCTGCAGGCGTGCGAGGCCGCGGGCGCAGAAATTCCGCGCTTTTGCTACCACGAGCGCCTGTCGATCGCCGGCAATTGCCGGATGTGCCTGGTTGAGGTGAAGGGCGGCCCGAAGCCGGTGGCGAGTTGCGCCTGGGGCGTCCGCGATTGCCGCCCGGGTCCCAAGGGCGAGCCGCCGGAAATCTCGACCCGTTCGCCGATGGTGAAGAAGGCGCGCGAAGGCGTGATGGAATTCCTGCTGATCAACCATCCCTTGGATTGCCCGATCTGCGACCAGGGCGGGGAGTGCGACCTGCAGGATCAGGCGATGGGCTACGGCGTCGACACCTCCCGCTTCGCCGAGAACAAGCGCGCGGTCGAGGACAAATATCTCGGCGCGTTGGTCAAGACCTCGATGAACCGATGCATCCAGTGCACGCGCTGCGTCCGTTTTGCTGCCGAAGTCTGCGGTGTGCCCGAGATGGGCGCGACCGGCCGTGGCGAAGACATGGAGATCACCACCTATCTGGAGACTGCGCTGACCTCGGAGCTGCAAGGCAACCTCGTCGACATCTGTCCGGTCGGCGCGTTGACCTCAAAACCCTATGCCTTCGCGGCGCGGCCCTGGGAGCTCGGCAAGACCCAGTCGATCGACGTGATGGACGGCGTTGGGTCGGCGATCCGCGTCGATACCCGCGGCCGCGAGGTGATGCGGATCCTGCCGCGCGTCAACGAGGCGGTGAACGAGGAATGGATTTCCGACAAGACCCGCCACGTCGTCGATGGGCTGCGTACGCAGCGGCTTGACCGTCCCTACATCAGGCAGAATGGCCAGCTCCGCCCGGCGTCATGGTCCGAGGCGTTCGCGGCCATCGCGGCGAAGGCAGGCCGGATCGACGGCAAGCGGATCGGAGCTATTGCGGGCGATGTTGCCGCGGTGGAGGAGATGTTCGCGTTGAAGGAGCTTCTTGCGAAATGCGGCTCCGTCAATCTCGCGGTGCAGGGCGGCGACGCCTTCGATCCCAAGGCCGGACGCGCCTCCTACATTTTCAATCCGACCATTGCCGGCATCGATCAGGCCGACGCGCTTCTGATCGTGGGTTCGAACCCGCGCAAGGAAGCCGCCGTTCTCAACGCACGTATCCGCAAGCGCTGGCGCAGCGGGCAGCTCAAGATCGGCGTCGTCGGCGCCAGGGCCGATCTCACCTATACCTACGACTATCTCGGCGCGGGAACGGACTCGCTTGCCGATCTTGCCGCCGGCAAGCATTCCTTCGCCGATGTGCTGAAGAACGCGAAGAACCCGATCGTGCTGGTCGGCGCCGGTGCGGCCGCGCGGCACGATGGGCCTGCGGTTCTTGCGCTGGCGGCCAAGCTGGCGCTGGATGTCGGCGCGGTCAAGGACGGCTGGAACGGTTTTGCGGTGTTGCAGGACACGGCCTCGCGCGTCGGCGCGCTCGATATCGGCTTTACGGCGGGCGCTGGTGGCCTGAGTTCAGTAGAGATGACAACGTTCGGCACGCTCGACGTCTTGTTCTTGCTCGGTGCCGACGAGACCAAGGTCCCTGACGGCACCTTCGTGGTCTATATCGGCACCCATGGCGATCGTGGCGCGCATCGTGCCGACGTCATCCTGCCGGGTGCAGCCTATACCGAAAAGTCCGGTATGTTCGTCAACACCGAGGGTCGGGCGCAGATGGCCAACCGCGCAGGATTTCCTCCGGGGGAGGCGCGTGAGGACTGGGCGATCATCCGGGCGTTGTCGGATGTTCTCGGCAAGAAACTGCCCTACGATTCGCTTCCAGCCTTGCGACAGGCGATTTTCAAGGCCGCGCCGCATTTGATGCGGCTCGACCAGATCGAAGCCGGCAACGCCGCCGACATCAAGGCGCTCGCGGCTAAGGGCGGCAATGTGGAGAAGGCGCCGCTCAAGGCTTCCATTGAGGATTTTTACCTGACCAACCCGATCGCGCGGGCGTCTGCGGTCATGGCGGAATGCTCCCGCCTGACCTCCGGCAAGATGCTGACGGCAGCGGAGTGAACTGATGGCCGAATTCTGGACCAGTACATTGTGGCCGCTGATCATCATGGTCGCGCAGAGCGTTTTGTTGCTCGTGGTGCTCCTGATCGTGATCGCCTATATCCTTCTCGCCGATCGCAAGATCTGGGCGGCGGTGCAGATCAGGCGCGGTCCTAACGTGGTGGGTCCTTGGGGCCTGTTCCAATCCTTCGCCGATCTTTTGAAATTCGTGCTGAAAGAGCCGATCATTCCGTCTGGCGCCAATAAGGGAGTGTTCCTGCTGGCGCCTTTGGTGAGTTGTGTGCTTGCGCTCGCGGCCTGGGCCGTGATCCCGACCGCTCTCGGCTGGGTGATCTCGGACATCAATGTCGGCATCCTCTATATCTTCGCGATCTCCTCGCTGTCGATCTATGGCATCATCATGGCCGGCTGGTCGTCGAATTCGAAATATCCGTTCCTGGCCGCGTTGCGCTCGGCGGCGCAGATGGTGAGTTACGAAGTCTCGATCGGCTTCGTCATCATCACGGTCTTGTTGTGCGCAGGTTCGCTCAATCTCTCCGCCGTGGTGGAAGCGCAGAACACCCGCGGTCTCGCCAGCCTGATCGGCCTGCCGCAGCTCACCATCCTGAACTGGTATGTGTGGCCGCTGTTTCCGATGTTCGTGGTGTTCTACGTCTCGGCGCTGGCGGAAACCAACCGCCCGCCGTTCGACCTTGTGGAAGCTGAATCCGAACTGGTCGCGGGCTTCATGGTCGAATACGGCTCGACGCCCTATCTCCTGTTCATGCTCGGCGAGTACGTCGCGATCACCACGATGTGTGCGATGGCCACGATCCTGTTCCTGGGCGGCTGGCTGCCGCCGGTCGCGCTGCCGCCGTTCACCTGGGTGCCCGGCGTGATCTGGTTCTCGCTCAAGTTATTTTTCATGTTCTTCCTGTTTGCGATGGCGAAGGCGATCGTGCCGCGCTACCGCTACGACCAGCTGATGCGGCTGGGCTGGAAGGTGTTCTTGCCGTTGTCGCTGGCGATGGTGGTAATCGTTGCCGGCGTGCTGCAGTTCGCGGGGATCGCGCCGAAATGAGGTCGCTATGAGTGTCAATATCAACGCCACATCCCGTTCGCTGCTGCTCTCCGAATTCGTGTCGGCGTTCTTTCTCGCCATGCGCTATTTCTTCAAGCCGAAGCCGACGCTGAACTATCCCTTCGAGAAGGGGCCGATCTCGCCGCGTTTTCGTGGCGAACACGCGCTGCGCCGCTATCCGAATGGCGAAGAGCGCTGCATCGCCTGCAAGCTGTGTGAGGCGATCTGCCCGGCGCAGGCGATCACCATCGAGGCAGGACCGCGCCGCAACGACGGTACCCGACGCACCGTGCGCTATGACATCGACATGGTGAAGTGCATCTATTGCGGCCTGTGCCAGGAGGCTTGCCCGGTCGATGCCATCGTCGAGGGCCCGAATTTCGAATTCGCGACCGAGACCCGCGAGGAACTCTACTATGACAAGGCGAAACTTCTCGCCAATGGTGACCGCTGGGAGCGCGAGATCGCTAAGTCGATTGAACTCGACGCGCCGTACCGGTGAGGTGAGGGCATGATCCTTCCAGCGCTGTTTTTCTATCTGTTCGCCGGCGTCTGCGTCGCCTCGGCGGTCATGGTGATTGTGTCGCGCAATCCCGTGCACTCCGTGCTGTTCCTGATCCTGGCCTTCGTCAACGCCTCCGGCCTGTTCGTGCTGATGGGGGCCGAGTTCCTGGCGATGATCCTGGTCGTGGTCTATGTCGGCGCGGTCGCGGTGCTGTTTCTGTTCGTGATCATGATGCTCGATGTCGATTTCACCGAATTGCGTGAGGGCTTTCTGGAATATTTGCCGATCGGTCTGGTGATCGGCGCGGTATTCCTGGCCGAACTGCTGCTGGTCGGGGGCGGATGGGTCATCAACCCCAATGTCGCCAAATCGATCACGGCCGCGATCCCGGCCAATGTCAGCAACACCGAGGCGCTCGGTCTCGTGCTCTATACCAAGTACATCCACTACTTCCAGATCGCAGGCATGGTGCTGCTGGTCGCGATGATCGGGGCCATCGTGCTGACGCTGCGCCACAAGGCCAGCGTCAAGCGGCAGGACATCAATGTGCAGAATGCGCGGACGCCTGAACTCGCCATGAGCGTGCGCAAGGTGGCATCGGGGCAGGGCCTGCAGGACGCGGACGCGGCGGAGTGGGTGCAATGACGATTGGTCTTGGACATTATCTCGCGGTCGGTGCGATCCTGTTCACGCTGGGGATTCTCGGCATCTTCCTCAACCGCAAGAACATCATCGTCATCTTGATGTCGATCGAATTGATCCTGCTCGCGGTCAATATCAACCTGGTGGCTTTTTCGACCTTCATCGGCGACATCGTTGGTCAGGTCTTCGCGCTCCTGGTGCTCACCGTGGCGGCGGCGGAAGCGGCGATCGGTTTGGCGGTGCTGGTGGTGTACTACCGCAATCGCGGCTCGATCGAGGTCGAGAACGTCAATCTGATGAAGGGTTAGAGCATGATCCGGAAAAGTGGGACCCGGTTTTCCCTGGCGACAAACGCGGAACGCGTTTGCGCGGAGATCATGCTCAAAGAGGCGTGCGAATGATTCAGGCAATCGTCTTTCTGCCGCTGATCGGCGCTGTTCTCGCTGGGCTGATCTCCATCTTCGGCGCACATGCGCGCAACCCGAGCGGCGACGAGGTCGAGCATCACGGCGACGCGCATGGCGCGGATGCCCATGATGATCATCGGCACGACGATCATCATGCGGTCGAGCCGCCGGCGGCAGGCTCGCGCGCCGCCGAACTGATCACGACCGGCCTTTTGCTGGTCGCGGCGGCGTTGTCCTGGATGGCATTGGTCGACGTCGGTTTCCTGCATCACGACGTCAGGATCGGCCTGTTCCCGTGGATCAATTCGGGCGATTTGCAGGTCGTCTGGGCACTGAGGGTCGATACGCTGACCGCCGTGATGCTGGTGGTGGTCAACACCATTTCGTCGCTCGTGCATCTCTATTCGATTGGCTACATGGACGAGGACCCTTACCGGCCGCGTTTCTTCGCCTACCTTTCGTTGTTCACCTTCGCGATGCTGATGCTGGTTACGGCGGATAATTTGGTGCAGCTGTTCTTCGGCTGGGAAGGCGTCGGCCTCATGAGCTACCTGCTGATCGGCTTCTGGTACCAGAAGCCGTCGGCGAACGCCGCGGCCATCAAGGCCTTCGTGGTCAACCGGGTCGGGGATTTCGGCTTCGCGCTTGGCATTTTCGCGATCTTCATGCTGATCGGTTCCACCGATTTCGAGACCATCTTCGCGGGCGCGCCGGGTCTGACCGGCAAGACTATCGATTTCTTCGGTTGGCACGCCGACGCGCTGACGCTGACATGCCTGCTGCTTTTCATGGGCGCGATGGGCAAGTCGGCGCAGTTCCTGCTGCACACCTGGCTGCCCGACGCGATGGAGGGCCCGACTCCGGTCTCGGCATTGATCCATGCCGCGACCATGGTCACCGCGGGCGTCTTCATGGTGGCGCGGCTGTCACCATTGTTCGAGCTCGCGCCCAATGCACAGGCCGTCGTGATGTTCTTCGGCGCGACCACCGCCTTCTTCGCAGCCACCGTCGGCCTCGTGCAGAACGATATCAAGCGCATCGTCGCCTATTCGACCTGTTCGCAGCTCGGCTATATGTTCGTGGCGATGGGGGCGGGGGCTTACTCGGTCGGCATGTTCCATCTTTTCACCCATGCCTTCTTCAAGGCGCTGTTGTTCCTGGGCTCCGGCTCGGTGATCTACGCGATGCATCACGAGCAAGACATCCGCAACATGGGCGGGCTGTGGCGAAAGATCCCGTTCACGTTTTTCGTGATGTGCATTGGCACGCTGGCGCTGACCGGTTTTCCGTTTTTTGCCGGTAATTTCTCCAAGGACGCGATCATCGAATCCGCCTACGCGTCGCACAATCCGATGGGCCTGTATGCCTTCCTGATGACGGTGGGTGCAGCGGGGCTGACCTCGTTCTACTCCTGGCGCCTGATTTTCAAGACCTTCTTCGGCGAGCCGCACGACCAGGAGCATTATGAGGCGGCGCACGAAAGCCCGCTGTGGATGCTCATTCCCATCGGCATTCTTGCCGCCGGATCAATCCTCTCGGGCTACCCGTTCAAGGAGCTGTTCGCGGGCCACAATGTGGAAGAGTTCTTCCGCGAGTCGCTGAAGATGAACCCGCACATCATCGAGGACATGGAAAACATTCCGCAATGGATAAAGTCGTTGCCGTTCGTGATGATGGCGATCGGCGGGCTCATATCCTACGTCTTCTACATTCGCCGGCCCTATCTGCCGGTTGAGCTCGCCCGCCAGCAGCCGCTGCTCTACCAGTTCCTGCTCAACAAGTGGTATTTCGACGAGCTCTACGATCTGATCTTCGTTCGCCCGGCCAAGTGGATCGGACGCTTCCTGTGGAAAATTGGTGATGGCTACATTATCGACGGCTTTGGTCCGGACGGCGTGTCGGCGCGCGTGCTTGACGTGACCCGTAATGTGGTGCGGCTTCAGACCGGCTATCTCTATCACTATGCCTTCGCCATGCTGATCGGGGTCGCGGGATTGATAACCTGGTTCATTTTCGGCGTGGGAGGCCAGTGATGACAACCTGGCCCATTCTCTCCGTCGTTACCTTCCTTCCCGTGGTCGGAGCGCTCTTGATCTATATCAGCCGCGGCGATGACGAAGCCGCGCGGCGCAACGCGCGCTGGATCGCGCTGTGGACCACGCTGATCACCTTAGCTGTGTCGCTGATCCTGGTCTGGCGCTTCGATCCGGCCCAGCCCGACTTCCAGTTCGTCGAGAAGGCACCTTGGCTCGCCAGCGCCATCACCTACCATATGGGAGTGGATGGAATTTCGCTGCCGTTTGTGATCCTGACGACGGCCTTGATGCCGTTCTGCATCGTGGCGAGCTGGAAATCCGTCACGATGCGCGTGCGCGAATACATGATGGCGTTTCTGCTGCTGGAAACGCTGATGGTCGGCACCTTCTGCGCCCTTGATCTCGTGCTGTTCTACCTGTTCTTCGAGGGCGGGCTGATCCCGATGTTCCTGATCATCGGCGTCTGGGGCGGGCCGCGCCGGGTCTACGCCTCCTTCAAGTTCTTCCTCTACACGCTGCTCGGCTCCGTCCTGATGCTACTCGCAATCATGGCGCTGTACTGGAACGCCGGCACCACCGACATCCCGACCCTGATGCATACTGCCGTGCCGCGGTCACTGCAGACCTGGGCCTGGCTCGCGTTCTTTGCCTCCTTTGCGGTGAAGATGCCGATGTGGCCGGTTCACACCTGGCTGCCGGATGCGCATGTCGAGGCGCCCACGGCCGGCTCGGTGATCCTGGCCGCGATCCTGTTGAAGATGGGCGGCTACGGTTTCCTGCGCTTCTCGCTGCCGATGTTTCCGCTGGCCTCGCATGACTTCGCGCCGTTGATCTTCTCGCTCTCGGTCATCGCCATCATCTACACCTCGCTGGTGGCGCTGATGCAGGAAGACATCAAGAAACTGATCGCCTATTCCTCGGTGGCCCATATGGGCTTCGTCACCATGGGGATCTTCGCCGGAACCACGCAAGGGGTCGCCGGCGGCGTGTTCCAGATGGTTTCGCACGGCATCGTTTCGGGCGCGCTGTTCCTCTGCGTCGGCATTGTCTATGACCGCATGCACACGCGCGAGATCACCGCCTATGGCGGGCTGGTCAACCGCATGCCGCTCTATGCGCTGGTGTTCATGGTCTTCACCATGGCCAATGTCGGCCTGCCCGGCACGTCCGGATTCGTCGGCGAATTCATGACGCTGATCGGCACCTTCAAGGTTTCGATTCCCACCGCCACCTTCGCCACCACGGGCGTGATCCTGTCGGCCGCCTATGCGCTGTGGCTTTATCGCAAGGTGATATTCGGCGCGCTGGTCAAGCCGTCGCTGGCGACGATCAAGGATCTCACGTTCCGCGAGAGCCTGACGCTGATGCCGCTGGTGGCTCTCACCATCCTGTTCGGGTTCTACCCAAAGCCGGTGCTCGACATGTCGGCGTCGTCGGTGCAGCAACTCGTCAACAACTACAACACCGCAGTGACTGCCGTGAAGGCAGCCGCACTGCTGCAGTAACACAGCGTCTTCGAACGAAGCCGAAACCGGTTCGCGTGAAGAAAACGCGTCAAACAAAGAGAGGAGAACTTCGGTTCTGATCCAGTCGGAACCGAAGCTCTAGGTCAGGACAACGCGCCATGAGCTTTGAGAGTGCAGGTTATCAACTGCTGCCCGTACTGCCGGAGCTTGTGCTGGCCGTCGGCGCCATGGTGCTGCTGATGATCGGGGCCTATCGGGGTCAGGGAACGACTGGGCTCGTCACGGGGCTTGCGGTTTGTCTCTTGGCGGCTGTGGGCCTGCTCGAGCTGACGCTGCCGGCCGGAAAGCTCACGACGTTCAATGGCAGTTTCATTGTCGACGATTTTGCCCGGTTCCTGAAGGTTCTGGCGTTGATCGGGTCGGCCGCGACGCTGATCCTCTCGACCGAATTTCTCGCCGATCCGTCCCGGCGCATCTTCGAATACGCCATCCTGGTTCTGCTCTCGACGCTCGGCATGATGGTGCTGATCTCGGCCGGCGACCTGATCATGCTCTATCTCGGGCTGGAGCTGATGAGCCTTGCGCTTTACGTGGTCGCGGCGAGCAACCGCGACAATGCAAAGTCGACGGAGGCCGGATTGAAGTACTTCGTGCTGGGCGCGTTGTCGTCGGGCATGCTGCTATACGGCGCCTCGCTGATTTACGGCTTCACCGGCACCGTCGGTTTCGCCGGCATCGCCGCAGCCGTGAAGACGGGCAGCATCGGCATTGTGTTCGGCCTGGTGTTCCTGCTGGCCGGGCTTTGCTTCAAGATTTCGGCGGTGCCGTTTCACATGTGGACGCCCGACGTCTACGAGGGCGCGCCGACGCCGGTCACAGCATTCTTTGCGTCCGCGCCGAAGGTCGCGGCGCTCGCCGTGTTCACCCGCGTGGCGCTGACCGCATTTCCCGGCATCGTCCCGCAGTGGCAGCAGATCGTGGTGTTCGTTTCGATCGCCTCGATGGCGCTGGGGGCGTTCGCCGCCATCGGGCAGAAGAACATCAAGCGGCTGATGGCCTATTCGTCGATCGGCCATATGGGCTTTGCGCTGGTCGGGCTCGCCGCCGGGACTGTGGAGGGTGCGCAGGGCGTGCTGATCTATATCTCGGTTTATGTGGCGATGACGCTGGGCAGCTTTACGGTGATCATCACCATGAAGCGCAATGGTCAGCATTTCGAGAACATCAGCGACTTCGCGGGGCTTTCGCGCACCAATCCGCTGCTGGCGTTTATCTTTGCCATGCTGCTGTTTTCGCTGGCGGGCGTTCCGCCGCTCGCGGGCTTCTTTGCCAAATGGTACGTGTTCGTCGCGGCGATCAAGGCAGGATTGTTTACCCTTGCCGTCATCGGCGTGCTCACGAGCGTGGTCGGCGCGTTTTACTATCTGACCATTATCAAGGTAATGTATTTCGACGAGCCGCTGGCCAAGCTGGACCCGATGCGCATGGAATTGCGCACGGTGCTGGCGGTCGCGGGCCTCTTCAACATCTTTTTCTTCGTTTATCCGGGGCCGCTGGTGAGCGTGGCCACGGCTGCGGCGAAGTCGCTTTTTTAGATGGTATTCACGCTCGGTCCTCGAGCCATATCGGCGGGTTACCGGCTCGCTGCCTTTGACAGCATCGGCTCGACCAACGCGGAGGCTTTATCGCGCGCCCGGGATGGCGAGCGCGGGCCGATCTGGTTTGTCACCTCCGAGCAGACCGCCGGGCGCGGACGGAGACATCGCGCATGGATCGCGCCGCGTGGTAACCTGGCCTGCAGCATCCTCGAAATGATCGACGTATCGCCCGCGGTCGCGGCGACGCTCGGCTTTGCTGCGGGGCTTGCCCTGGAGGCGGCGCTGCGAACCGCAAGCATTGAGGCTTCGCTGAGGGCGGCGGGATCGGACGATATGAAGTTCTCGCTGAAATGGCCGAACGATGTACTGGCGGGGCAACAAAAGCTCGCCGGCATCCTTTTGGAAGCGGAGGCCGTGCCGGGCGACGGCCTCGCCGTCGTGGTCGGCATCGGCACCAACGTCGTCGCCGCACCGGAGGGCACTCCGACGCCCGCGACCTCGCTGAAGGCGATCGGCGTCGACATCGGTGCGGAAGAATTGTTCACGACCCTGTCGGACAGCTGGGCCGAATTCCGCGGCCGCTGGGACCGGGGACGTGGCTTTGCCGAGATCCGGCGGCTCTGGCTGGAGCGCGCGGCCGGGCTTGGACAGCCGGTCGCCGTCCACACCGGCGGCGCGGCAGTGGAGGGCACGTTCGACACCATCGACGACACGGGCTGCATGATCGTCAGGACATCCAGCGGCGATCGGATTCCGATATCGGCGGGCGACGTCTATTTCGGCTCTGCCGCCTCTATAGGAGCAGCCTGATGGCGCGACCGGATGAACTGACATTCGCGCCGCTCGGCGGCGTCGGCGAGATCGGCATGAACCTGTCGATCTACGGCCTCGGCAACCGCCATCAGCGCTCCTGGCTCGCGGTCGACCTCGGCGTGTCCTTTGGTGACGAGGAGCATCTGCCGGGCATCGACACCATCATGCCCGACATCCGCTTTCTCGAACAAGAACGGAAGAATCTGGTTGGTCTCGTGCTGACGCATGCGCACGAAGACCATTTCGGCGCCATCATCGACCTGTGGCCCAGGCTGAAATGCCCGATCTATGCGACCAAGTTCAGCGCCGCGTTGTTCGAGGCCAAATGCGCTTCGGAACGCAACCCGCCGAAGATTCCGGTCACCGTGGTGCCGTCCGGGGGCCGGATTGATCTCGGGCCGTTCAATGTCGAGTTCATTCCGGTGGCGCACTCGATTCCGGAATCCCATGCGCTGGCGATCCACACCGAGGCTGGCACCGTCCTGCATACCGGCGACTGGAAGATCGATCCGACGCCGATCATCGGCCTGCCGACCGACGAACGGCGGCTGCGCGAACTCGGTGACGCCGGCGTGCTGGCGCTGATCGGCGATTCCACCAATGCGGTGCGGGAAGGGCGTTCGCCGTCGGAGGCCGAAGTCGCAAAAGCCATCACGGAATTGGTGAAGGCGGCGAGGGGCCGGGTCGCCGTTACGACGTTTGCTTCCAACGTCGCGCGGCTGCGCGCGGTTGCGGATGCGGCGCGCGTTTGCGGGCGCGAGGTGGTGGTGGTCGGGCGTGCTATGGAGCGCGTGGTCCAGGTGGCGCGCGAAACCGGCCATCTTGACGGGGTACAGAATTTTCGCGGCGCCGATCTCTACGGTCATTTCCCGCCGGACAAGGTGCTGGCTCTCTGCACGGGAAGCCAGGGCGAGCCGCGCGCGGCGCTGTCGCGCATCGCCAATGACGATCACCCGCAGGTGACGCTCAACAAGGGCGACTGCGTGATCTTCTCCTCGCGCACCATTCCCGGCAACGAGAAGGCGGTGGGTGCCATCATCAACGGGCTGATCACGCAGGGCGTCGAGGTCATTACCGATCGGACCCATCTCGTCCATGTGTCCGGCCATCCGCGCCGCGACGAATTGCGCGACATGATCGGCTGGGTGCGCCCGCAATTGTTGATCCCCGTTCACGGCGAAGCGTTGCATTTGTTCGAGCACGCCAAACTGGCGCGGGCCGCGGGCGTACCGAAAGTTCTGATCTGCCGCAACGGCGACCTGGTCAAGCTCGGACCGGGCGAGCCCGGCATCATCGAGGAGCTGCCATCGGGGCGGCTCTACAAGGATGGCTCCATTCTGGAGGATTCCAAATCGCGCGCCGTGGTCGAACGGCGCAGAATGGCCTTTGCCGGCTGTGCCTTCATCGCGATCGCGGTAACCGAAAAGGGCGAACTGGCGGACGATCCCGAGATCGATCTGGTCGGAATCCCCGAAAAAAACACGGCGGGAGAAATCATCGACGAAGTCGTATTCGACATCGTGGTGTCGACCGTGGAAGGGCTGCCGCGGGCGCGGCGGCGCGATCCCGACGCGATGGCGGAATCGGTACGCCGGGCCGTACGCGCCACGATCAACGAGCATTGGGGCAAGAAGCCCCTGTGCTACGTTCACGTCCTGACGGTGTAGCGGGTTTCCGCGAGATGTGCCTTCGCAGCGGATTCGAGGGCAATTGCCGGTTTTGCGGACGGCGCACCCGCAAGCTATAAGAGGGGGCGGAGGGGTGTCATGCTGGGCCGGCTTAATCATGTGGCGATCGCGGTGAAAGACGCCGAAAAGGCTGCCAGGATCTACGGCGCGGCGTTCGGCGCCGATATTTCCGCGGCAGTGCCACTGCCCGAGCACGGCGTCATCACCGTGTTCGTGACCTTGCCCAACACCAAGATCGAATTCATCCAGCCGCTTGGCGAAACCTCGCCGATCGCCAAATTCCTCGAACGCAATGCCGATGGCGGCATCCATCACATCTGTTATGACGTGCCGGACATCATCGCGGCGCGTGATACCCTGATCAAGGAGGGCGCGCGGGTGCTCGGCGACGGCGTTCCCAGGATCGGCGCCCACGGCAAACCGGTGCTGTTTCTGCACCCAAAAGATTTTTCCGGTGCGCTCGTCGAAATCGAGCAGGCGTGAGCCGCGATGGCCTACACCATATCAACCGGGTTTGCGATCTACTTCGTCTTGTGGTGGGTCGTGCTGTTTCTGACGCTTCCATTTGGCGTGCGCAGCCAGCATGAGGACGGCGAGGGCGCTCCAGGCACGGATCCCGGCGCGCCGGTCGCGACCCAGATGGGCCGCAAGCTGCTCTGGACGACCGTGCTGTCGGCGGTCATTTTTGCGGGCGGGCTGCTGGCCTACAGAGAGGGTTTTCTCAGCATCGAGCGGCTGTCGAGGTTGATGGGAATGCCGTTCTGACGACGTGGCTGGTGCGCATCCCGCAGGAAATTTGGGGATATGGGAGAGGGAAATGACATTTCAACGGATCGTTGTCGGGCTCTTGATCCTGGCTGGCGCTGGCCTTGCGGCGTCGCTTTACCTCAACTGGAAAACCAGCACTCAGCTCCAGACCATGAAGGCGTTTGTCGAAGGCTATGTTTTTGCGGAAGCGGTCGCGGCCTGCGAAAAGGCGCCAAGCACGACCCCGTTCAAATGGAACGGTGGGACCAACACCAACCTGATCGGGTTGAACTCCATCAAGCTCGACAAGTACAGGATCGTTTCGAGCTATACGCTGCTCGCCGACGGCGTCTATTGCGATTTCGATCCGATCAAGAAGAAAGCCGACATCGGATCGAATTTCCTCGAGCGGGAATGAAGTCCATCGGGATCTCCCGGATAGTCCTTCCAAAGAAAAAAGAGCAGGGCCGGAAGCCCTGCTCTAAAAATTGTGTCGACCCTATTTTCCCGTAAACTTCAATTTGATCTTGATTGACGGGGCGACGCTGCTTGTGCGCGTCAGGGCTCCTCCCGAGACTTGGACCACCAGACCTCGACCTTGCGGTCAGTCTGAGCCCGCACTCGTAGACCAAAATTTTCGTCTTGTCATCAATTTCAGCAACGATTGTTCAATATTCGAGCAAGTTCTGAAATGAATGGGAATTCGTCATCTCTGGATTGTGTTGGGGAAGGCTCCCAGTCGCATTTGGGTATTATAGTAGGGCTAGAATGCCTCTGGAGAAAGGTGCGCTGTGAACTCTCGGGGGCACGTCAACGGCAGCTCTGAAAAAGACGCGCGAGCGCTATGGTGCGGGCTCCGATGTGAACAGACCGTCGGCGGCCATCGCTGCGTCGAATCTGGCCGGTGGGTCGGACTTGTTCCAGCCCAGGATTATCGGCAGCCATTGGTCGGAGATCGTATATTTGAGGCCTTGGCCGGTCTTGCGATTTCGAATGACGATCATCGCCATGATCCCCGGCGGGGCCTTTTCGAGGGAGACCTGCAGCGTGCCTTGTCCGGGACTGGCCTGGGTTGCGATCATCACGCCATCGGCGATGCATGGGCATGGCGGCTTTTCGCCGTTGTAGAAGGTCACGCTTAGACCGCGTGCGTCCGCCTTCAACTTCTCCCTTGCATCAAGACCAATACGAATGCCGACCGGGATGAAGGCACCAAAGGCGCCGTGAATCCGCGCGCCAAGTTCGATCCACTGTTCTCTGGTTTCCGAATGGGCAGGGGAGAGGCAGGTCAATGGCAGAATCAAAAGTGCGAGCAGCAATTTCCTCAAGACGACCTCCAACGCGGGGAGCGCATCATTTTGAAATACCGCGACGCGTCTGAAGTCAATGAACATGAGCAGCCATATCGGTTGCAGGCGCCATGACGCCGAGCATTCTGACAATGATGATCCAGATCGTGGCAGCATCCCTTCCCATGTTGGTTGCTCGCAGAATGTGTCGTCGAGTGAACTCCGGTAACGGCAGTTTTATTCCCCAACCGCTCCAATGCGGACAAGGCTTGGCCGGGCACCGGGTGCTGATGTGCCTGCGTAGCAATCTCGACAAGGGCTGATCGGGGTGATACGACACACGCGGCTCTTGGGGAAAATCATGCGGCGCGGGCTGGAAGCATTCGTTCCAATCGTGTTGTTGGCGGTTCTGGTGCAACTTATGGCACCGATCGCGGCATTTCGCGTGGTCGCCTATGCCACCTCCGACCCGCTCTATATGGCGTCGATCTGCACCGACATGGCGTCTTCCTCAGACGCGCAGACGGCTCCCATCAAGACGCATCACTCTCACGGAGATTGTTGTGCTTTCTGCGGGGCCGGTCACGGCAACGCCGTCGCCGTCGATTCGCCTCCGCTCGTTTTTGTAATTCTGCAGCGTCAATACCAGCGGATATCATGGGTGGAAGCTGCAGACCCAATGCCGGCCATTCGCGTCGGCTCAAATGCCCAAGCGCGAGCGCCACCGCAGGCGTCCTGACATCTTTCCGATAACCCGGCCCGTCAGGTCGTCCTTTCTAGAATTGAGTTCTTTGAGACTCGATTCATTTTTGCGGGGCATTCGCTATGCGCAAGCTTCTTAACGTTAGTCCCATCAGGGATTTAATCGATAAATCGCGCCATTTTTCGAACCGAGACGGTTTAGGTGACGGCTTCTGGCGGAGACTTATTGAAATTGCCGTCCCATCGTCGGAGTCGATCGGCACCGCCAAATGCAGATCAAAGAGAGGTGGCTGCGGCGTTGCGGCGAGCCTGATGCTTGCGTTCCTGGCGAACGGTGCATCGGCCGCGGACCTGCCCATGAAGGCCGCGCAACCATCCGTCTATAACTGGTCCGGCTGTTATGTCGGCGCCAACATCGGTGGCGGAGGCAGCGCATCAAACTTCGGAATCGCCGTCGATCCGGGAACGCACCTCTTGGGCGCCGACCCGGGGGTGGTGGCCGGCAACGGCTTGAACTCTCATGGCGAGGACGGCCTGCTCGCCGGCGGTCAGGTGGGTTGCAACTACCAGTCGGGCTTGCTGGTCGCCGGACTGGAGGGCGACTTCGACTACTTCCACAGCAACCCCTGGTTCACCAACAACACTAATACGCTGAGCGACGGTATGACGCCGTTCACGATCACGCAAAACGCCACGGCGAGCTATCTGGCGACTATTCGCCCCCGCATCGGCATCGCCGCCGACCGGAATCTCGCCTATCTCACGGCGGGCGTCGCCTTTAGCCATCTCAGCTATACCGAAAGCTATTCCGACGGCGCCACGCCGCCCGGTGCCGGGACCGCCGGTGCATCGAAGTCGCTGGTGGGATGGGTCGCGGGCGCGGGGTGGGAATATGCAGTGACCGATCACTGGGTCTTTCGCGCCGAATATCTCTTTGCGGACTTCAACAAGGTCAATGCGGTGGGCGCAATCACCGACACGAGTGGCGGCGTGAACACGCTGCACGGCTCCAGCGATCTGATCATCCAGGCCCTCCGCGCAGGCGTGAACTACAAGTTCTGATCGTAGCGGCGACCGTTCCCAATTCATCGCCGGACAGAAGCATGCTTCGCCCGGCAGTCAGCAACTCAAAAATCATGTGACGCCATGTCAGAAATATTTACAGCTACGGAACCAGTCAATCTGAACTGCAAGATCCTTGGGGTGTTGGCAACATCCCTCGCTACCGCGTTTCTTTCATTCGGGTCGCTTGTCGGCTTCTCGACGACCGACGCCTTCGCCTGCGCCTGCGGATGCAGCGTGTTCGACGTCAGCGGTCTGGACATGATGCCTCAGGAGCAGGACCACGGAGGCAAAATCTTCTTCGAGTATTGGAGCCAGGACCAGACGCAGAATTACGTCGGAGCCTCGAAGGCGTCTGCGGCTCTCAACACGGACAAGGAGATCAAGACCCAGTGGTACAATGCGGGATTTAATTACAACTTCAATCGTGACTGGGGCATCATGATCAGGGTGCCGGTCATGGCCAACCGCTCGCTGACCACCGAAACCGATTTCCAGTTTCCGGGCCAGATCCAGACCTTCAACTCAAAAACCTTCGGCGATGTCGAGGTCATGGGTGTCTATACTGGGTTCTTTTCCGACCTGTCGACGGGGCTGATCTTCGGCCTCAAGCTGCCGACGGGCACGTACAACGCGCTTGGACTTGATCGTGACAACCAGGTCGGAACGGGCAGTACCGATCTGATCCTTGGCGCTTTTCATCGCGGTCTGTTGAGCGCCGATAATCACTGGCAGTATTTCTCGCAGTTCGTATGGCGCCAGCCGTTCGCATATAGGCAGGCGGTCGACCCGCAGGGCTTCTTCGACGGCAACCTCGGCGTGGTCCAAACCTATCATCCGGGCATGCAGGTCGATGGCGCGATCGGTATCGTCTACAACAATTTCTACAATGTGCTGGGCTTCGAAAAGATCACGCCGCTTGGCCAGGTGATCGTTTCCCATCGTGATACCGACAGCGGCACCGGTTCGGATCCCTTAAATTCCGGTTTCGACCGCGTGATGTTGTCGCCGGGCATCGAGTTCACCAAGGTGCTCGATGAGGTCAACAAATACGTCCTGAAATTCTACATCGACGTCGAAGTCCCCGTCTATTACCGGGCAACGGCTGCCAACAACGCCGGGACAGAGGGGCAGCTGGTCGCGCCGTATTTGCTGAAGGCTACTTCGAGCTTCAATTTCTGAATATCCGCACACGCTGCTGAACCTCGCTTATGCGGTCGGCCGGTGTGCTAACAGAATGGAGATAAGGAACATGAAAAAAGGCTTTATCGCAGTGCTCGGTTTGATGGCCGTTGCTTCTGCCCCCGCGCTTGCGGCTGACCTGCCGGCTCGGGCTTATCAAAAGGCTCCTGCGGCGCCCGTGGCCGTTTACGACTGGAGCGGCTTATTTATCGGTTTCAATGCCGGCGGCAGTTCGGGTCCGAGCTGCTGGACGAATTCGTTTGCGGGAGGCGCGCCCACCGTTCCCGCTACCTCGGAAGGCTGCAACACCAACACGGGTGCTTTGCTGGGTGGCCAGATCGGTTACCGCTTCCAGGCGAGCAACTGGGTGTTTGGCGTCGAGGCGCAGGGTGACTGGGCCAATCTGCGTGGACAGACCGCAAGCTTCTTGTTGGCCGCTCCTCAGGTGACAAACCAAACCCAGACCAATGCCGTTGGTCTCTTTACCGGCCAGATCGGCTATGCCTGGAACCAGGTTCTTTGGTTCGTGAAGGGCGGCGGCGCGGTGACCAGCAACCAATATAACGGCCTCTTTACCGCGACGAATGTCGTCTTCGATCAGGCCAGCGACACCCGCTGGGGCCCGACGGTCGGGACAGGCGTCGAGATCGGCTTTGGGCCGAATTGGTCTGTGGGTGCCGAATTCAACTACCTGTTCCTGGGCACCAAGACCCTCAACTTGAGTGCGGTGCCAGCCGGCGGCTTGTCGCGTATCGAAACCATCCAGCAAAATGCTGCTGTGGGCCTCTTGCGTGTGAACTATCATTTTGGCGGATCGGTCGTCGCGAAGTACTGATTGACCTTTCGAAAGCTCAAACCTTGGTATGGCGTCACGGCATGGCACGCGAGCTTACTAGGCAAGGACGATGTGAGATGCAGCTCGGGTTTGCGACGGCAAGCCCGAGCTGGCGCTGCTTGCTGGCTGCGTGCTTGCTGTTGGCGTCGGCCGCCTTCGCTTCCGCGAATGCCGCTCCATCGATCAACAGCGCGGCACCGGACCTTGTTTTGTCCGAACTCGGTGGGGAAATTTTCGACCTTGGTAAATTACGCGGCAAGGTCGTGCTGGTAAACTACTGGGCGACCTGGTGCGCGCCCTGCAAGAAGGAAATGCCGGTGCTCAATTCCTTCTACCGGCGTTACCACGAGCAGGGGTTGGAGATCATCGCAATAAGCGCCGATCGACCGCAGGACTTTGCCCGGATGCGACGCACGAGCGGCACGCTGGCCTATCCGACATCCACGCTGGACAGGATTTCGAAGGACGGCTTCGGCCCGCCCGTGGGGTTTCCGCTCACTTATGTAATCGATCGCGATGGAATCGTGCGCGACAAATTCATCGATGTTCGAGAGGAGCTGTTGCACGATGTGGTGCTACCGCTGCTGCAACATTGAAAGAGGCCTGACGCGAGGAGCCGCGCAGTGATGCGAAGCCAATGCACGATGGGGCTGTTGCTGGGGCTCCTGCTAAGCTCGCTGCCGGCCCACGGTCAGACAAGCGGCACAGGAGATTTCGTCGCCGATCCCCAAAACAGCTGCAAGGTGTGGGATCCGCATCCGCTCGCCGGAGAGACTGTGACTTGGTCAGGCGATTGCATCAACGGCTTCGCGCAAGGTGACGGTACCGTGCTTTGGTCGCGCTATGGCAATCCTTTCGAGAAGGATGAAGGCCATTGGGATGAGGGTCGGCAGTCGGGCCGCGGCACCCAGGATTGGGGCTCGGGCCGCTACGAGGGCGAGCTATCGGAAGGCGAGCCGAGCGGCCATGGAATTATGATGCTGAAAACGTCACGTTATGAGGGGGAGTTCCGCAAGGGAAAGCCGAACGGCGACGGAACCGCCACCAATATTCACGGCGTTTTTGAAGGCATCTGGAAGGATGGCTGTCTCACGCGGGGAAAGCAGATCATCACGTTTGCAGTATCACCGGTGTCATGCCATTGAGGCCCCGTAACTATCGCAGGAAATGAGCCATGAACTGTCGGAAGCAAGTAGCGATTGCAGTCATCTTGGCGGCGTTCGCATCAGGCAGCGTGCCCGCGCGCGCGGCCGCGCCTGAGAACGAGAAAGGAAAAGTCTGTCGGATGGAGCAGCAGTGCCATTGGGAAAATTTCAAGAAGGTCTGCGTTTACGTCAAAGTTTGTCGCTGAACCTCAGTTCGGAACGCGCCCTTTTTGGCGCCAACCTAAGGAAAGAGCGGGAGCGAATGAGACAGATATTTCAAGGCATTCTGGCGGCAATGGCGATCTGAGCGAGCGGTCCCAATCAAGGGCTTCGAGTGAGCCGGATCACGGGCAGGTTCGCAGAATTACTTCGAGACAGGAAACAAGAGAGGTTACCATGACACAAATCGCTCGATCGCTTGCATGCGTCATTTTGTTTGCAACTCTGTTCGCCACCCCTGCGCGCGCCGAGGAGGTCAAGGCCGGCGATCTCGTGATCACGCAGGCCTGGAGCCGCGCAACGCCCGGCGGCGCCAAGGTCGGCGGCGGCTATCTGACGATCGAGAACAAGGGCTCGACGCCGGACCGGCTGCTCGGCGGCTCGGCGGATGTCGCCGATAAGGTTCAGGTCCACGAAATGGCCATGAATAACGGCGTGATGACGATGCGTCCGCTCGACAAGGGTCTGGTGATCGAGCCTGGCAAGACGGTCAAGCTGGCGCCGGGTGGCTATCATCTGATGCTGCTCGATCTGAAGAGCCCGTTGAAGCAGGGCGACAAGCTGCCGATCACCCTGGAGTTCGAAAAGGCCGGCAAGGTTTCTCTCTCGCTCGATGTGCAGGGCATAGGGGCACAAGGCCCCGCCAGCGCGGATGGTTCAGGCGGCCACATGGAGATGAAGAAGATGCCTGATCATTCCGGCATGAAGATGTGACGGCCAAGATGCAGGGCGGAGCATCGTAGAGGCCGGGCAACGCTTGGGCCCTTACGGTCGCAATGCTCGCCGATCCCCTATCCGGGCCACCGGCCTGGCGCGTGCGCAGCGACGTCCCGACTGACTTCCAGAAAATCACGCTGGAAGACGATCTTGGCGTCCCGGCGCGCCATCAGGTCGGTAAGGTCTCGTCGAGGCTCCGGCTGTGACCCTTTTGCGCCTTAATCGCGGGGTGAAACGGTCGGCAAAACGACAGGAAATGCGTCTGGTTGGCGGCTATTTGCTGACCCCCGCCCTTGTGTTTTTGCACCCGATCCGGTTTCACTGCTGGCTTCCCGTGCCTGACCGATTCTTTTGGTGTGCCCATGCGATTGTCGCGATTCTTTCTTCCGATCCTTAAAGAGAATCCGAAAGAGGCCGAGATCGTCTCGCACCGGCTGATGCTGCGCGCGGGCATGATGCGGCAGGAGGCGGCGGGCATCTATGCCTGGCTGCCGCTGGGCCTCAGGGTGTTGAAGAAGATCGAGCAGATCGTCCGTGAGGAGCAGAACCGCGCCGGCGCCCTGGAACTTCTGATGCCGACGCTGCAGCTCGCCGACCTCTGGCGCGAAAGCGGCCGTTACGACGCCTACGGCCCGGAGATGTTGCGCATCACCGACCGCCACAAGCGCGAGCTGCTCTACGGGCCGACCAACGAGGAAATGATCACCGAGATTTTCCGCTCTTACGTCAAATCCTACAAGGGCCTGCCGCTCAACCTCTATCACATCCAGTGGAAGTTCCGCGACGAGCAGCGGCCGCGCTTCGGCGTCATGCGGGGCCGCGAATTCCTGATGAAGGATGCCTATTCGTTCGATATCGATGAGGCCGCGGCGCGGCGCTCCTACAACCGGATGTTCGTCGCCTATTTGCGCACCTTCGCCCGGATGGGACTGAAGGCGATCCCGATGCGGGCGGAGACCGGACCGATCGGCGGCGATCTCAGCCATGAATTCATCGTGCTCGCGGAGACCGGCGAGTCCGCGGTCTATTGCGACCGTGACGTGCTCAACCTGCCGGTGCCCGGCGAGGAGATCGACTACGAGGGCGACCTGACCCCGATCATCAAGCAGTGGACGTCGGTCTATGCCGCGACCGAAGACGTCCACGACGCGGCGCGTTTCGACCGCGAAGTGCCGGCTGAGAAGAAGGTGCACACGAGGGGTATCGAGGTCGGCCAGATCTTCTATTTCGGCACCAAATATTCCGACACGATGAAGGCGCTGGTCGCGGGCGCCGACGGCGCCGAGGTCGCCATTCATGGCGGGTCCTACGGCGTCGGCGTCTCGCGCCTGGTTGGCGCCATCATCGAGGCCTGCCATGACGACGCCGGCATCAAATGGCCGGAAGCGGTCGCCCCGTTCAAGGCCGTCATCCTGAACTTGAAGCAGGGCTCGGAGGACACCGACGCGGCGTGCGAACAGCTCTACCGCGATCTCACGGCCAAGGGCGTGGAGGTCCTTTACGACGATACCGATCAGCGCGCGGGCGCCAAATTCGCCGCCGCCGATCTGATCGGCATTCCCTTCCAAATTCTTGTCGGCCCCAAGGGGCTCGCCGAAGGCAAGCTAGAGCTGAAGCGGCGCAGCGACGGATCGCGCGAGAATCTGAGCCCGGCGGACGTGCTGGCACGGCTGACAGAGTGAGCGAATTGTCCACCGCAGGCATCCGGATATCGGTCACCGCGGCTACAATTAGCCCGAATCGTGTGAAAATCGGACTATGGATGAAGCCATGAGCGAGCCAGTTCGGACCCTACCTTTCGCGCCATTCGAGTGGCTGCTGTCGGGACGCTATTTGCGGGCACGTCGCAAGGAAGGCTTCATTTCCGTCATCGCCGGTTTCTCGTTTCTGGGCATCATGCTCGGCGTCGCGACGCTGATCATCGTGATGGCGGTCATGAACGGCTTCCGCAAGGAATTGCTGGACAAGATTCTCGGCCTCAACGGCCATCTCCTGGTGCAGCCGCTGGAATCGCCGCTGACCGACTGGAAGGATGTCGCCGAGCGCATCAACCAGGTCGCCGGCATCAGGCTCGCAGCCCCCGTGGTGGACGGGCAGGCGCTGGCGTCCTCGCCGTTCAATGCCTCCGGCGTGTTGGTGCGCGGCATCCGTGCCGACGATCTCAATAACCTCACCTCGATCGCCAAGAACATCAAGCAGGGCACGCTCGAGGGCTTCGACGATGGGGAGGGCGTGGCCATCGGCCGCCGGCTCGCCGATACGCTATCGCTGCACGCCGGCGACAACATCACGCTGGTGCAGCCGCGAGGTCCGTCGACCCCGATGGGCACGATGCCGCGCATCAAACCTTACAAGGTGGCGGCGGTGTTCGAGATCGGCATGTCGGAATATGACGCGAGCTTCGTGTTCATGCCGCTTGCACAAGCGCAGGGCTTTTTCAACCGCAACAATGACGTGTCCGCGATCGAGGTGTTCACTACCAACCCCGACAAGATCGACGCCTTTCGCAAGAGCGTGACCGAGGCGGCGGGCCGGCCGGTGTTCCTGGTCGACTGGCGGCAGCGCAATTCCACCTTTTTCAACGCGCTTCAGGTCGAACGCAACGTGATGTTCCTGATCCTCACCATGATCGTGCTGGTTGCGGCGCTCAATATCGTGTCCGGCCTGATCATGCTGGTGAAGGACAAGGGCAGCGATATCGCGATCCTTCGCACCATGGGCGCTTCGCAGGGGGCGATCATGCGGATTTTCCTGATCACGGGGGCCGCGATCGGCGTGGTCGGCACAATCACCGGATTTCTGGTCGGCATGCTGATCTGCCTGAATATCGAATCGATCCGGCAATTTTTGTCATGGCTCACCAACACCGAACTTTTTTCGCCCGAGCTTTACTTCCTGTCCAAGCTGCCGGCCGAGATCGATTTCGGCGAAACCAGCGCGGTCGTGATCATGGCGCTGACATTGTCCTTCCTCGCTACGCTCTATCCATCTTGGCGTGCCGCCCGCCTCGACCCCGTCGAAGCGCTGCGGTACGAGTGAGGGGCAGATGGAGCAGGGGGCGGAAGATGTACCGGTCGTCTATCTCCACGAGATAAGGCGCCAGTACACGCAAGGGGCGACGACGCTGACCATCCTCAATGGCGCCAAGCTGGCGCTGTGGGCAGGGCAGTCGGTGGCGCTGGTGGCCCCATCGGGCGCCGGCAAATCGACGCTGCTGCACATCGCCGGCCTGCTCGAAAGCCCCGACGATGGCGAAGTCTATGTCGGGGGAGCACCGACTTCGGGCCTGTCCGATGTCGAGCGCACCCAAATCCGCCGTACCGAAATCGGTTTCGTCTATCAGTCGCACCGGTTGCTGCCGGAATTCTCTGCGCTCGAAAACGTCATGCTGCCGCAGATGATCCGGGGTCTGAAACGGTCGGAGACCGTCAGACGCGCCACCGAGATCCTAGCCTATCTCGGCCTCGGCGACCGCATCAAACACCGGCCGGCGGAACTGTCGGGCGGCGAGCAGCAGCGGGTCGCGATCGCGCGCGCCGTCGCGAATGCGCCGCGGGTGCTGCTTGCCGATGAGCCGACCGGCAATCTCGACCCCCATACCGCCGATCACGTGTTCCAGGCATTGATGCAACTGGTGAAAGCAACGCGGGTGGCGATGCTGATTGCGACGCACAACATGGAGCTGGCTGGCCGGATGGACCGGCGGGTGTCGCTGGTGGACGGCGAGGTCGTCGAACTGGATTAGCAGCACGCAAAGCGGTGCCGCGGGAGTCAGCGTGATGTGATGACCGGCGGGCTGGAAAACCGTTCGCTAGCGCGGCATATTCCCGGACGATGAGAAAGTCCGACGTCACCTGTCCGAAATGCCGCGCGGGCTACCGCCGCATCGAGTTGGCGTCCCGGCCGGGAGCCAAGGGCGAGTATCGCTGTTTGCTTTGCGATCAGGTTCTCGAGATATTCGATGGTTCGAGCGAGGTAGCTCTCCGCCTCACGGTTCAGCCCGAAAAGACCTTCCAATAAGCACCAAATAGCTCGCGCGCTTCGCTACCTGCGTTGGGCGCTCGCGTTGGCATCAACTTACTTTTCAAACCTGCAAATTCCGGAACCCGGCGAATGCGCAATCTCGCGATTTGACCGGTTCCGTCGCGGGAACTCGTTTGATATGGCGGAGTTCGGCGTCGAAGCGCAGGGCAACTGGGCCGATTTCAGGGGCAGTAATGCCAGTCTGATAATCCCGACTGACAGCAATCAATCCCGCCTCGATGCATTCGGCCTCTCAGGTGGGCTATGCCTGGAACAACGCGCTGCTCTACGTGAAGGGCGGCGGCGCCGTCACCAGCAACAACTACAGGATCTTCGATATTCCGTCCGGCCTTCTGACCGATACGGCCAGCGACACCCGCTTTGGCGGGGTGGTTGGGGTTGGCTTCGAATACGCCATTACGCCAGGCTGGTCGGTTGGCTTCGAGTACGATCACCTGTTCATGGGCTCCCGCAACGTCAACTTTAACTCGTTCGGGGCGTTCGACGGTACCGAGAGCATCAGCCAGAATGTCGACATGTTCACCGCTCGCTTCAACTACAGGTTCGGCGGGCCGGTGGTCGCGCGTTACTGATCTCGCGCTTGATCGGCCTTCGAGACGTTCAAAAGCCCCGGCCTCGGCCGGGGCTTTTTTTCGGAGCGCCGTGGCTTCCCGGCAAAGGCGTACCGGTCGGACTGCGAACCATCCGCAGGCGGCCCTGGGGACCCCCCCGACCGACCAGCCCCTCCCAGCCGTTACGCAGGAGGGCGGCAGGGGCGGCATCGAATTAACCACAGGGGTGATAGCTCAAGCCGCCCAAAAACCGCCCCTTGGGTACGGGGTCAGTTTGAATGTGGCAGGGGAAAACGTCTTGATTGGGCCCGCGACATCCGCATATTTGCAGGATGGCCAGCCCCATATGGACGACCGAATATTTCACCTGTCCCAGTTGCGGGATCGCTTACATTGCGACGAGGGAGCAGCACCCGGACAAGCATTCCGGCAGCTTCAACTGCAAGGTCTGCGAGACCGAGGTCCACGCGTGGTCTGGCGATTATGATTTCTTCGATTGGAAGATTGATCAGGCGGAGTCTCCTGTCTTCGGGAAAAGAAAGTGACAGACACCCCCCAAGCGCCCTGGGGAGCCCAACTACTCGCTGAAATCGCTCCAGTTCATGGCGTCATGCCCCGTTCAGCGGGTTTTTGGCGTAGACGCCCCGCAACATGCGGGCCCGCATTAACCACGAGTTTTTTCCATGGTCATTTCCTCAAACTGACCCACTATCGCCCCTTGACTAAAGAACAAAAACGGAACATTGTTCCCTTTATGTTCACATATCGGGAGGCGGACATGTTGAAGGTTTTCGTCGAAGAGGCCGCGGCGCTGGCGTCCATCTTGCTGTTTGTCGGGATGATCGCGGTTTGGGCGCAATTGCTTCCGCAGCTCTGACGCGGCCGACGGGGCATTGCCCGGACCCTGGCGGCTCCTTGGGGAGCGGGGCCTTGGGGAAAAGCAGGACGGCGGCCGGCGCTGGCGCCTTCCGCGTGGACACATCCCATCTGAGGCTTCACCATTGCCGGGCGCGAGTCGGCCTTTGAGGCGGCCTGGCGTTCCCTCAAGCCCCAGTGATTGCTGACCTCGATCATGTCCAAGCCCGCGGCGCCGCCATCCAATGCCGGATTTGTCCATCTCCACGTCCATTCGGCCTTTTCGCTGCTGAAGGG
Source organism: Bradyrhizobium sp. (assembly GCA_052143915.1). GTDB lineage: Bacteria > Pseudomonadota > Alphaproteobacteria > Rhizobiales > Xanthobacteraceae > Bradyrhizobium. Next base: position 1,996 of record JBKQRS010000299.1, on the reverse strand, counting down.
ATCGATCAAGATCGCGAAGCTCGGCGAGCTGGCGAAAGCGGACCGCCAGCCGGCGCTGGCGCTGACCGACACCGACAACATGTTCGGGGCGCTGGAATTCTCCGACAAGATGGCCGGCTACGGCATCCAGCCGATCATCGGCTGCGAGCTCGCGGTTGATTTCGGCGATCAGGATCCGAACGCGCGCACTACAATTGCGGCGGCGCCTTCGCGCATCGTGCTTCTGGCGGCGCGCGAGCGCGGCTATCGCAGCCTGATGCGGCTCAATTCCCGCGCCTTCCTGGAAACGCCGGTTCATCAGTCCCCGCACATCAAGTTCGAGTGGCTGGAAGGCGACGCCGAAGATCTGATCGCGCTGACCGGCGGCCCCGACGGGCCAATCTCGCAGGCGTTCGCCGCCGATCACGCGGCGCTGGCGGCGACGCGTTGCGAGCGGCTGGCGGGCCTGTTTGGCGATCGCCTGTATGTCGAATTGCAGCGGCACGGCATCGAGAAGGAGCGCCGGATCGAGGCCGGGCTGATCGATCTGGCCTACGCGAAAGGATTCCCGCTCGTTGCGACCAACGAGCCTTACTTCGCATCGTCCGACGACTACGAGGCCCACGACGCGCTGCTCTGCATCGCCGGCGGACGCCTGATCGCCGAGACCGATCGCGAACAGCTCACGCCCGATCATCGCTTCAAGACCCGCGCCGAGATGGCCGTGCTGTTCGCCGATATTCCGGAAGCGCTCGCCTCCACCGTCGAGATTGCCGAGCGCTGCGCATTCCGCCCGGTCACGCGCAAGCCGATCCTGCCGCGGTTCACGGTCGGTGCGGGGTCCAACGCTGCGGACGCGGAAAGCGACGAAGCGGCGGAGTTGCGCCGTCAGGCCGAGGAGGGCCTTGGCCGTCGGCTCCGCGTTCACGGCCTTTCGCAAGGCACCACCGAAGAGGATTACCGCGCCCGGCTTGCCTTCGAGCTCGATGTCATCACCCGCATGAATTACGCCGGCTATTTCCTTATCGTCGCGGATTTCATCAAATGGGCGAAGGCCGAGGGCATTCCGGTCGGTCCCGGCCGCGGCTCCGGCGCCGGCTCGCTGGTGGCCTATGCCCTGACCATCACCGATCTCGATCCGATCCGCTTCGGCCTCCTGTTCGAGCGCTTTCTCAACCCGGAACGCGTGTCGATGCCCGACTTCGACATCGACTTTTGCCAAGACCGGCGGGGCGAGGTGATCGACTACGTGCAGCAGCGCTACGGCCGCGATCAGGTCGCGCAGATCATCACCTTCGGCACGCTGCAGGCGAGGGGCGTGCTGCGCGATGTCGGGCGCGTGCTGCAGATGCCCTACGGCCAGGTCGACAAGCTGACGAAACTGGTGCCGCAAAATCCGGCCGCCCCCGTGACGCTCGCGGCCGCGATCGAAGGCGAGCCGAAGCTGCAGGCGTTTCGCGACGAGGACCCGGTGGTGGCGCGCGCCTTCGACATTGCGCAGCGCCTGGAGGGGCTGACCCGCCACGCGTCGACCCACGCCGCGGGCATTGTGATCGGCGACCGGCCGCTCAGCGAGCTCGTGCCGCTCTACCGCGATCCGAAGTCGGACATGCCGGTGACCCAGTTCAACATGAAATGGGTCGAGCCGGCGGGCCTCGTCAAATTCGACTTCCTCGGTCTGAAGACGCTGACGGTTCTTGATGTCGCCGTGAAACTGCTCAAGCAGCGCGGGGTCGATGTCGATCTGACGACCCTGCCGCTCGACGATGCCGCCAGTTACCAGATGCTCGCGCGCGGCGATGTGGTCGGCGTGTTCCAGGTTGAAAGTCAGGGCATGCGGCGCGCGCTGGTCGACATGCGGCCCGACCGCTTCGAGGACATCATCGCGCTGGTCGCTCTCTATCGTCCAGGCCCGATGGCGAACATCCCGACCTATTGCGCGCGCAAGCACGGCGATGAGGAGCCGGAATACCTGCATCCGCTGCTCGAGCCGATCCTGAAGGAGACGTTCGGCGTC
>JBKQRS010000298.1:0-5819 GCA_052143915.1 Bradyrhizobium sp. | reverse complement strand
GTCAGCAATGTCGGATCCCAATTGACCAGCCGCTTGTCCTTGTAAATGAGGCCTGCGCGGTAGAGCTCGACGAAGACCTTCAAGACGGCGCGGGAAAGCCCCTCGTCCATGGTGAAGCGCTCGCGCGACCAGTCGCAGGAAGCGCCAAGCCGCTTCAACTGGTTGACGATGACGCCGCCGCTCTCGGCCTTCCATTGCCAGACGCGCTCGAGGAATTTGGCGCGCCCCAGATCGCGCCGGCCGGGCTGCTGCCGTTCCATCAATTGCCGCTCGACCACCATCTGGGTCGCGATGCCGGCGTGATCGGTGCCGGGCTGCCACAACACGTCGCGCCCGCGCATCCGCTCGAAGCGGCACAGGATGTCCTGCAAGGTGTTGTTGAGCGCATGCCCCATGTGCAGCGAACCCGTCACATTGGGCGGCGGAATCACGATCGTGAACGGCTTGGCATCGCGCCGCTCCGGGCGACCGGCACTGAACGCGCGGCTGTCCTCCCAGATCAAGGACATGCGGGCTTCGATATCGGCGGGCTGGTAGTTTTTCTCGATCATGGCGATGCAATCGGGGGTGTTGAGAGCGCTGGAGGTTGATTCAACCGGAGTTCAGGCAGACTCCAGCGCTTTCTTTTGTTTGAGCATGATTTCCGGGCAAACGCTTCGCGCTTGTCCCGAGGGAAAACCGGTTTCCGCTTTCCGGATCACGCCTTAGAAACCCGCCGGCGCACGCCAAGTCAACCAGCCAAAGTCAACCAGGCAAAGTCAACAGGGCAGGACGGGCCGAAAGCCGGGATAGAGCCTGGCGGGGTGGCCGAATCGGGGCGGCAAGCGTCCCTCTGGACCCAAGCGTCCCCTCGGACCAAGCATCAGCGGCCGCGCGAAACCCGCTCGATTTCCGCCTTGACGATGCGCTCCACGAGACCCGGCAAGTTGTCGTCGAGCCAGGATTTCAACATCGGCCGCAGCATCTCCTTGACGAGATCTTCCAGCGTCCGTGCGTTGTTGCTGAGCACCGTATGGGCGAGGCTGTTGAAGGCGGATTCGACCGCGGACACGGTCGAACGCGACAGGATTTGCTGGGGTGCGGCTTCGGCCGGAGGCGGTTCGAAGGCGGGCTGCCGAGGCGCCGCCCTTGCAGCGGCTTCGGCAAATTCGAGATCGTCCGTCGGTTCGACCTTCTGGAACGAAGGCTGCGGCAGATCGGGCAGCGCCATCTCGTCGGTCAGCTCCAACACGTCGCCGTCAGGCAACGGCGGCCGTATCTCTTCCGGGGTGGTCGCCTCATCGAGGCCGTTGAGCAGCGCGTCGATGTCGTCCTGGCTGTTGGACGCTGCCGGCGCCGGCGGAGGCGGCGCGGGCGGCGGCGCCTTTGCGGCAGCCGGGGCGGGAGCCGCCGACGGAGGCATGTCGCTGGTCGCAGGCGGCTTTGCGGGCGGTGCCGCGGCGGCTGGTTTTTCCGGCTTGGCTGGAGCCGCAGCGCTGGCAGGCTTCTCGGCGGTTGCAGGCTTTGCTTCGTCGTCGGCAATGATACGCCGGATCGACGCCAGGATTTCCTCCATCGAGGGCTCTTGGACCTTCGCAGGCTGCGTCATCTCCGAATCCACCTCATCAACGCCCTCATAAGCGTTTTACACCAAGCAAGGCAGGAATTTTCCGGTTCCGGATATGCGGGCTCGGATTTTCATCGCACAAGCCCGACTTGTCCCCAGATCAAACGCCGCCCGACACATCGTGCGGATTATCTTCCCTGCCCCGGGCAACGACGCTCGCGCCTTTGAGGGTTCGGACTGAGGTGCGAATCGCTCTGCTGCCTCAAAGAACGCTACGTCAGGGCAACTAACGATTGCAAGCAACGCCAGGGCGCATGATCAGCCAGCGCCTGGCCACCGGCTTCAAGTCCAAAGCGCGGACAGTACAGCGGGAGCTGATACGCTTGTTGCCGAGAACATAACGACGTCCTTCAACCTCAGGGGACGTCGACGACGACCGCCATCAGCGGCCGTCGGGAGTGCGAACTCCATACCAGCTGTCGCGCACCTGCTGGTAATGCACGCTCGGGTCATAGACGTTGGTCTGAAGATTGAGCACCTGCGGCGACAACCGTCCCACCGCGCTCAAGACCGCATAGGATGCAACCACGCGATCGTGCTGCGCCGTGACGAGCGCGACACGGGCGTTGACCAGCGCCTGCTGGGCGTTGAGCACGTCGAGCGTGGTTCGCTGTCCGGCCTTGGCCTCTTCACGCACGCCGTTAAGCGCGATTTCCGACGCCGTCACCTGCGACTGGGCCGACGCCACCTGGGCCTTGCCCGCCACCAATTGACCCCAGGCCGTGACGGTGTTGGCTCTGGTCTGGTCACGGGTCTGTTCAACCACCAGACGCTGCTGCGCCAGCGTCTCCTTGGATTGGCGGATCAGCGAATATTCAGCGCCGCCTTGATACACCGGGATAGAAACCTGTGCGAGGGCCGTCGCACTAAACGTCCGAGGCGCCGTGACATTTGTCTGGTAGGCCTGCTGGACGGAGGCCTGCACCGTCACCGTCGGCAGCAACGCGCCCTCGTTCACCTTGACCTGCAGGTAGTTGACGTCGATGCCGTACATCGCCGCCGTTACATTCGGATTTTCGATCAGGCTGAGTTCGACCGCGCCGGGCAGCGTTGCCGGCAAAAAGCGATCGACCGGCGAACCCGGCGCAAGGGCTTCCGGCTCGTTGCCGATGATTCGCCGGAAATTCGCTTTTGTCGTCGTCAGGGTTGCTTCGGCGGCCAGCAGCTGTGTCTTGCCGGCGGCGAGCTGCGCCTCCGACTGGGCGACGTCCGTGCGCGTCACTTCGCCGACATTGAAGCGGTCCCGGGTCTGCTTGAGCGTTTGTTCGAGAACGCGGACGTTGCTGCGCTGAACCTCGACGATCGCGGCATCACGCAGATAGTCCATGTAGATGGTTGCGCCCGCGAGCAGGATCGTCTGTTCGAGCACGCGCAGACCTTCGCGCGCGCCCGAGACCTGGCTCTCCGCGGCACGCGTTTTGTTGGCGGTTTGATTACCGTTATAAATCGTCTGCGTGGCGGTAGCGCCGACGCTGGTTGGCGGTGTTGCTCCGGCAAAATCAATGGGCGTTCCGAAATTCGAAAGCGAATCGCCGTATTGATATCCCGCGCTCGCAGTGACCGCGACCTTCGGCCGGTAACCCGACAACGCCTGCGGCACGTTCTCGTCGGTTGCCCTGACGGTCGCGCGCTGGGCATTGAGTTGCGGGTTGCCTTGATAGGCGCGCACCAACGCAGCCTCAATGGTGTCGGCGAGGACCGGCGCCGGACCCACAAACGCCAACAGAAGCACCGCAGCCGCAGCCCCGGTAACGACCTTCGCTCCATTCATCCCCGGTAATCCATTCAAGCCTTCGGCCGGTTCACGCGCCCCATTGAACCGGGTTGTCATGTCATTCCAAGCAGATATCGATCCCACCATATGCCCCGCGCAAGGCCTAAGGAACCCCCCGAGACGCAAGGCAGTGGGAAACTCCTGAGATGGGGCATCCGGGCCACACTTTTGATTTCCATGCGATTTGTGGGCCGGCGGCTAGAAAACGAACGCCGGTGGCCGCGCAAGCCCAGGCAAGACCGGGATTGCGGCATCAAAAAGGGCCCGATTCCCGAAATCGTCATGCGACCGCGTCACGATCACGGCCCGCTGCGGCTGGGTCATCGCAAAGACCCCGACCAGCCGGCCGCCCTCCTTGAGCTGCCGGTACAGCCCATCGGGCAGGATTTCGGTCGCGCCATTGAGGATGATCACGTCATAGGGCGCGTTTGCCGAATCGCCATCGGCCGCAGCGGCGGCCTTGACCATGACATTTCCAAGCCCCAGCTCGGCCAAGGCCTGCTTTGCCTTCGTCGCCAGCGACGGATCGCACTCCGTGGCCGTCACACGTCGGGCCAGTTTTGCAACCAGTGCTGCCAGATAGCCGGACGCGCAACCGACGACCAATACCTCATCGGTATCCTTGACGTCGGCAGCCTGCACCATCTTCGCAATCACCGCCGGCTTGATCAGGAAGCGTTTGTCGGGCCCGCCTTCGCTGACATCGAGGTCAAGATCGAGATAGGCCAACGCGCGCTGATTTTGGGGCACGAATGCCTCGCGCGGGACCATCAGCATCGCATCGATGATCCTGGCATCGGTGACGTCGCTGGGACGCACCTGACCATCGACCATTTTCTGGCGCGCGGTCGAAAAACCGGACATTGGAGAACCCCAGTAGAGAGCGGGCGTGGCCGCGGGATGTAACGAGAACCGCGTCATCTTTGATACAAGGTCGGCCAAAACGCAACACGGCTTAGGCGAACAGCCAACCCTGCGATCTGCGATTTCGCCCACGGCGATTGACCCGCAGCGAGTGCTATTCGATCGTCACAGCGAGGCGCCCGATCAGCCTCGCGACTTCATCCAGCTTGTCCGAATCGTGATCCGCGACGGCCTGTGCCAACCGGACCAGGCATTCGTCATCGCTCATCGAGGGTATGCCCCTCGGAACGATCGAAGGCACCGGCCGTTCGGGATCGATCAAGACGTCAGGCATTTGAATCACCTCTATCGAAACCGCCCGGATGCGGCGAGCGTCCTCGGCGATTGAGTCTTTTTAGCGCTCCCTTTTTTAGCGCTCCCCTGGGCGGCGCGGAGGCCCTTGGCGGATCGCCCGCTAAATGGCCCGATTGCGGCACTTCTTTGATCCAAAAGCGCAACGATTCGCCGTGGCGCCGGTAGTCTGTTCCCCGATCGATGAAGCGCCAGAATGGCCTATTTCTTCCTTTGCAACGCTCGGAGGCTTTGTTATACGCATCCCGCGTGCGAACCCTTGGGTTCCGCCTATTCCTCGGTAGCTCAGCGGTAGAGCATTCGACTGTTAATCGAATGGTCGCTGGTTCGAATCCAGCCCGGGGAGCCAAATAGATCAAATACTTAGCCCAAACTTCTAAAATGACAAAAAGCGCTGGTGGGCGCTGTGTGGACAAATGCGTTGCGGCACCAACTCGGATTCCGATTGGGTTCCCGTCACCAACAGCCGCTGCCGAACGGCCGCTTTTCCGCACCACCTTTGCTGTCGTCGTGCGACCAACGATTTCAACTTGGGAAATATTGCGATGACGAAACGAGCTTGGAATCTTGAAGTTCACAATCCAACGGTTTAGCGCGGTTCTCTGATGTCTCACTTCGAGGGGCTTTCGGGCACCGAGGCGGTTTCCCTGATGGAGCAACATGCCGATAAAGCACTCTTGCTTCGTCAGCGTGGCGAGCCGACGGAAGCCGATCACGATGCGTTGCGTCGCATTCAACGCAGAACCGGAAAGCGATTGTTCCGGTGGTGACGGCGCCCCATTTACCCGCGCCCTCTCGCCGGCACAAAGGCTCAGCAATACCTGCCATTGTCCTTGAGCCCGTAACTGACGGCTAGTTTGTACCAGCCAACCAAGTCATGCTGCCCCGGCTCGTTCGCTATTGGGGAGTGACCGACGCAATGGAACGCAAAAGCCTTGAGCGCCAGCTCTATGGCATGCGTAAGCAATGCCATTTGATCCAACTCGCATGGCATGAATTCGAGCCCTAAGTATCTCCGAATCGTGGCATGATCCATCCTGCGGCACGTTGGCGATGTGCCGCCTTCTCCCGAACTTGACCCCGTCGAAGTGCGGCGGGGTCTTTTCGTATGGTGACGGCAGCAGGTGTGCGCTTCACTAATCGCTTGCCGCCTTCTTCTCGCTCTGCTCTCGTGCCCGATCTCCCCCACGCCTTAGCCATCTTTTAGCAACCTCTCTCGGTCTT
>JBKQRS010000297.1:0-12379 GCA_052143915.1 Bradyrhizobium sp. | reverse complement strand
CCGCATCGCCAACGGGCTGGTCGAACTGGCGCCCGACCATATCGTGTCGACAAAACTCTATAACGGGCAGTTTCCCGGTCCGCTGCTGCGCCTGAAGGAGGGCCGACCGGTGGTGGTCGATATCAGGAACGATACCGATACGCCGGAGCAGTTGCATTGGCACGGGCAGACCTTGCCGGTGGATGTCGACGGCGCCGCGGAGGAGGGGACGCCCTACATTCCCGCTCACGGCATGCGCCGTATCAGCTTCACGCCGGGACCGGCCGGATTGCGTTTCTATCACACGCATGTTGTGCCCGGCGCCGATCTTTCCGAAGGGACATATAGCGGACAAGTCGGCACGGTTTACATCGAGCCGAAACAGGAGCCCGGCCGCTACGACCGCGAAGTGTTCCTGATGCTCAAGGAATTCCAGCCCTCGCTCAGCCGCGGCGGCGACATGGCGTCGGATTTCCTGGCCAACCCCGCCCGCATCAAGTCGCTGGAGGATTTGGGCGAGAGCGCGATGCGCGCGTCGATGGCCAGCGGCAAGCCGCACGGCTACGAGGTCGGCTACAATCTGTTTTCGATCAATGGCCGCATGCTGGGTCACGGCGAGCCGGTTCGTGTGAAACAGGGCGAACGCGTGCTGTTTCACGTCGTCAACGGCAGCGCCACGGAAATCCGCAGCCTCGCTCTGCCGGGGCACCGTTTCGAGGTCGTGGCGCTTGACGGCAATCCCGTTCCGAAGCCGGTGCAGGTTCCGGTGCTGTGGTTAGGTACCGCCGAACGCATCTCGGCGATCGTCGAGATGAAAAATCCGGGCATCTGGGTGATGGGGGATCTCGCCGACGACGATCGCACCAGGGGCATGGGCATCGTGATCGAATATTCGGCGCGCACCGGCAAGCCCAAATGGGTCAGGCCCGCGCCTTCACGCTGGGACTATACGCTGTTCGGCAAACAAGGTGTTGCCTCAGTCGCGCCCGATGAAACGTTGGAGATGACCTTCGAGAAGAACAATGCGGCGCTGGACGGCTTCAACCAGTGGACCATCAACGGCGTTGCCTTCTCGATGGACAAAATGGAGCCGATGTTCCGCTTGCACCGGGGCAAGCGCTACCGCCTGCGGATGCGCAATGCCAGCGACGACGTTCATCCGATCCATCTGCACCGCCACAGCTTCGAGCTGACCAAAGTGGCGGGCAAGCCGACCTCCGGCATCACAAAGGATGTCGTGATGCTCGGCGGATATCAGGAAATGGAGGTCGACTTCCTGGCCGACAATCCCGGCCGGACCCTGTTTCACTGCCATCAGCAGCTGCACATGGATTTCGGCTTCATGGCGCTTTTCGACTATGCCTAGCGGAGCTTCCGAGATCATACCCGAACCGCGGACATGCCAAAATCGACGCGAATGACCCATAGGCCGCGCGGGCGGATGTACCCCAACGGTCGCGGGCCTCGGAGTGATCCGGGGCCTCACTTTTGGGCAGGACCGAACGCCGTTGACGCTGTATAATTCCAGTGTCACGGCCAAGGTGCGATCCATGACCGATGAACAGCTTGCGGCCATGCACAGGCTACTTGCCGAGTACCATCGTAAGCTCGCCAAGGAAGCGGTGCTCGACGTTGTGCAACAGTATCACGCCGATCTTGCGCAGCGGTTATCGGACGAGGCCGCGCTGATACCAAGGCGAACGGCGATTGTAGAGCGCCTCCACGAGCGCGAACAACAAAAAGCAGACGATGTCGACAAATGACACGTCCGCCTGCTGGGCATTGCGCCCGCCACGCTTTAATGCCCCACAGCCTTACGCGACTTGTGGCGTGGCCGATTGGCAGGGGTGAACGACTAGTTTTTCCTCGGTCAGAAACTGGAGCGCGCCGTAACCTTCCATATCGACGGCGTATCTGAAATTGCCATCTTCTGTTGAGAACACGGCAACAACGATGCCGCCTTCATGGTCGTCGGTTGCTTTATCGACTCTATCGCCAATCGCAAACTTCGACATCGAGAACTCCTTCTGGAATCATCGATGCGATTATCTCACAGATTACGTTCGCGCGTCTTGATCAAAGGACAGTCGTCAACCGGTTCCCGCTGCGATCTAAAAGACACGCGATTGATTTTTCGCGACGATTACACGGCATTAACTTTTTCTTAACCATAAAGATTCAGCGTTGGATTGCTCTGATTCGGGCAATGCCTGCATTCGGGATCAGACGCTCTGCTTTTTATTCCGTTCATCCTTTGGGCGACGAGCGCGGCTCGTGGGGGCTCGATGGAGTTGCGGCATGTCCAGACGTGAGGCTCCAGCCGAAGATAATTTGCTTTCGGCATTCGCGTTGACGATTGGTGGCGCCTTGGGCGTTGGCCTTCCGATGGCGCTAGTGATTATTTGGCTTTGCTCCTGACTTCGTCTTGGAAGGAAGCCGAAGCGCCCGTGCGGGCGGATGTACCCCGGCGGTCGCGGGCCTCGGAGCAATCCGGGGCCCTACTTTTTGGGCAGGAACTATTTTCGGCTTTTGTGCTTAAGTTCCGGTGTCTGTTTCGTCGGTGGAGTACGCTATGCCCAGAACGGACTGGAGGCCGAGGTTGGTGCCCTACGGGGCGGATCAGACGGTCTACCTCGTCATCGACCGCTTTCGCGGACTCGGCACCGTCTACCGCGAGACCGAAGTCGAGCGGGCCGACCTCGAAACCATTATCGCCGATCTCGTGTCCGGCCAGTTCAACGACCCGATCCGCGTTGTCGCCTTTAATACACTTGAGCATTGGTCGGAGGACGTTACAGAATATATCGCCTTCGAAATTCAAACCCGCTGCGATATCGAAGGCGTTGCAGTCCCCGAGCATATCCGAGATTTCGTCGCGAGCTTCACCGGTCCTGAGCGTCAGCTCACCTTGCGGCTGGTGTAGACCGTGTGGCGCGGCCTGAAGGTGGAAACAAAATGATCTTCGATCCATCGGACTCGCACCATGGATTGGCCTGATTATCTCCGGGATCAAGCGGCAATTTATCGGGAACTTGCCGAGCAGGCAGACGATCCTGTCGTCAAGAACGAGATGCTTGAGTTGGCATCCGTTTGCGAGGAAGTCGCCAATAACATCGACGATCATCTGACGGGCGGGTAACACTACCGACCCGTTGCCTCAAATCGCGATGACCTTGCCCAACGCCGAGCAGGCCGCCGCCGAATGGCGGGCCGCTGCTAAGGTGCTGATGCTGGTCGCCGAGCATGGCGGCGATGCGATGTTGCCTCGGATTGTGATGATGAAGGCGCTGCACCGGCGCGATCCGCATGAAGCGCGGAAGCCGCGCCGGAAACGAGGCAAGGCCTACCGGATCGTTCGATGACCGCTATCGGGGGGAAAAGCGGAAGTGCCATTTCAGGGCCGCGAGGGCGATCCAAAGCGGCATTTCTTCGCCGGATCGCCAAAAAAAGTATCCAGCCCGGATCACTTAGCCAAAAAAAGATTGATCTCGTCGAAAAACCGAGGCGTGGCGGGTTCGTGCTTCAAAAAGAGGTGATTCCGCCCGGGAAGCGCTATGAAACGAGCACGTGGGATCCCAGCCGCCATTTGACGGCCCGCATCGATCGGGACCATGAGATCGTCGCGTACATGCATGACGAGCGTTGGAACCTGCACTTGCGGGAGCAATTCGCGCACATCGAGATTTCCCACGACCTCAAAGTAGCGAGCCGCGCATTCAGGTGATGTGGTCTTCCGTTGAAGGTCGTTGAACCAATCAGCCTGTTCCTTTGTACCCTCGGGAACGAACTGTGAGGTGAACATTTGCCGGAATGCCGGATCATCCATGCCCCAACCAAGGCGCATTAAAGTTCCCATCGCCTTTCGCTTCTCATGCTCCTTTGGTGATCGCTTGCCGCCTCCCAGCGCAAAACCACCATACAAGATCAAGTGAGAAAGGCGCTCTGGATGCCGCGCGGCATAAGCAATGGAAATGGCACAACCTTGGGAGACGCCCAAAAGCGGAAAGCGCTCTACCCCAAGGGTATCGACCACGGTTTCTAAATCGCTGACCCATGCCTCGAGAGAAAGCTCATCCACGTCCCAATCCGACAGCCCGTTGCCTCGTGCGTCGTATCGAACCAGCGTGTGATTTCTCGCCAATCCCTCCAGCAAATGATGCCAGATCGGGCTCTCCCAATCGTATTCAAGGTGGTTCATCCAGTTCGCCGCCTTAACTAAAGGTGAACCCTGGCCCACGGTTGCATAGGCAAGGCGCACTCCATCGGGCGCCCGGCAATATTTGATCTCCTGCGTCATGCTGACGGAACCGAAGTTCACCGAATAAACTTCGACGGGCTTCGCGATGTTCTTGAGGTTCCGAAGCCCCAGCTTCTCGCAGGTAAACCAAAGTTTTTCGAGCAAGTGATCGTGTGCTTGGCGCGAAATGCAGATTCCGCCCGGTTCGGCTATACCCTCAAGCCGTGCGGCGATGTTCACGCCATCGCCGTAAATATCGTCATCGTCAATTATGATGTCGCCGAGGTTTATGCCAACCCGAAATTCGATCCGCTTATCGACACTTAACCTGGCGTTACGCTCGCTCATGCCGCGTTGCACTTCAACGGCACATCGTACCGCGTCAACCACGGACGCGAACTCGACCAACATGCCGTCCCCGGTCGTCTTGACGATACGGCCTCGATGTTCTTCGATTTTTGGATCGACCAGCGCTTGCCGATGCGCCTTCAATTGAGCGAGCGTGCCTTCCTCATCCATGCCCATGAGACGGCTGTAGCCGGCCACATCCGCAGCCAGAATTGCTGCAAGTCTCCGCTCCACGATGCGTCCTCCAACATCCCCGCTCACGAGCCTTTCAGAACGCGTCCTTCTTCGCGGATTTCCGGAAGGCAGCGAAACCGGGATGCCCAGGGATTATCCGCGCTGCACCAACAAATAGAGCACCAAAGACTGATAGCGGCAACACGGCCGCTTTTGGCGCGTCCGAGCATCGCGCGCCAACAGGGCGGACATTGGCGACCTCCGAACATTTGTTGCACAGCCCAACCCCCGGCTTCTTCCATCTGTCGAGATTGGACAGATACACTGCCTCATTGTAGTCGGTGAGGGCGAACAGCAGCATCCTACCCGGCATCGTCCGGGGCTTTTTTTTGCTTCAGCGTTTCAGTTTGCGGCCAAAGCCGAAATTCCAGCGGCACGGCGAATGTCCGCCTTCGGGAGTTGCGCAAATATCACGAGGGCTTGTCGGTAGATCTGCTTAGCCGATGAAGAGTGTCGCGAACATCCCAAGATCGGTAACGGTGACTGCGACAAGGAAACTCAAGGAAATCATTTCATAACGTGACCACATGATCGAACCCCGTTGTTTGATCAAATAAAGATCGCTATCTCATTTCGCTACAGACAGATGTGAGCAGGTTCACATTGCGGCGCTGAAATGCTGCTTCACGTGGAAGTCGGCGCGCCATCCGCGCCAAGGACCAAACCCTCATCGGTTGATCGTCTCACGATGATTATCAGTCGCGCACATTTCAGAGTGTTTTCTCGGTGCGATAAATACGATTTCGTCGACAGGCCGGCGTCGTTTCGTGGGCTTGTTCCAACGAAATAGCTTAACGGGATCGTGGTTGGTGGTCCGGGCATCACTGCCGTTTGCTGCGGCGCGAATGTCGCTTCCTGGCACGAAACGGACTTCCCTCGATGTCCGCAGTTTGGTCGCTATCGGGGGGAAAGCAGACATGGCGGTTACGAGCGCCGACTTCCGAGTTTGATGCTGTGGACGGCGCCCACTCTGCGGCATCGAAGTGCCATAGGGTGGTTGCGTTAGAGCAAACCACATTGAGGGGAGCCGTCCATGGGCGAGGTTAGCACAATTGGTCTCGATATTGCGAAGTCGGTATTCCAGGTACACGGCATTGATGTTGCGGGCGCGGTTTTGATCCGCAAGCGCGTCAGCCGCGCAAAGGTGTTGGAGTACTTCGGTGAGTTGCCGCCCTGCTTGGTCGGGATTGAAGCGTGTCCGTCCGCGCATCACTGGGGCCGCGAGCTGCAAGCGCTTGGTCACACGGTCAGACTGATACCGCCGAGCTATGTGAAAGCCTACCTCAAACGCAGTAAAAACGATGCAAATGATGCGGCAGCGATCTGCGAGGCGGTGACGCGGCCGTCGATGCGCTTCGTCCCGATCAAGACAAAGGAGCAGCAGACCGCCTTGATGCTGCACCGGACCCGGCAATTGCTAGTACGCCAGCGCACGATGTTGAGCAACGCCATGCGCGGGCACTTGGCGGAACTCGGCATCGTATCGGCCAAGGGCCGCAATGGAACGGCGGAGTTGCTCAGGATCATCGCGGATGGTGCGGATAGTCGGATTTCCGCGGCCGTCCGCGGCATCCTCGATGTGCTTGCGCGGCAGTATAGCGCGATCGGAATCGAGATCGCCTCCATCGACAAGAGCATCATGGCCCTGCACCGCGCCTGTGAGGCGAGCCGCCGGCTGGCGGAGATCCCAGGCATCGGCCCAGTCGGCGCTACAGCATTGGTAGCCGAGATCGGCGACTGGAATACCTTCTCGTCGGGGCGCAGTCTTGCGGCCTGGATCGGGTTGGTGCCGAAGCAGCACACCACCGGCGGCAAGGACAGGCTCGGAAGCATCACCAAGCAGGGCAATCGATATTTGCGGTGGCTGCTGGTCGTCGGCGCAATGGCCGTTATCCGCTACGCGCGCAAGCACGGAACCGAGAAGCGGCCGTGGCTCGCACGATTAATGGAACGTCGGCCGACCAAGGTGGCGGCCGTCGCGCTCGCCAACAAGATTGCGCGGATGGCCTGGGCCATCATGGTCCGGGGCGAGAGATACAAGGAGCCGAAACTGTTGCTGGCGGCGTGAGGCAGGCCAGCAGATAGAGCGGCGACATCAACACCAATTGGCGAGGGCATGACGACGTAATGCAGATACGGTTGTTCCGGGGATCGGGAGAACCCGCTTGGGTCAACGCACCTATTCTAAAGTGCGTGAGTTTGTTTGGGACCTGATCCGCGCAGAGCATTAGGGCCAGCGGCCACACCTGCCGCATCAACAGGCCGGACACGTGACCGCACCCGACCAATGCTGCAAAACGTCAGAAAGTTCTTGCCAGGGTGCCGTCCACACGTGACCCGAAGCGGGCTCGGGGCCTGATCATCCGCTGAAGCCAAATCTGGGCCATTTCTCACCCGCAGCCCGGTCGCAAAGTGCTAGGTTCAGGTATTGTAAAGGCGTCTTCTCCGGGGGCCCACATGCAGCGGCGCGCGTTTATCACGCTTGTCGGCGGCGCGACGGCAGCATGGCCGCTGGGCGCGCGGGCGCAGTGTCAGAGAGTATCGGGACACATGTTAAACTGAAGCAAAATCGTATCCGAAAAATCGAAAGAAACCCGCTATTTGCAGCGCTTTAATGCGTTTCGCGACAGAAACTAGCTAGCTAGGCCGTGAACCCATAAAGGCGCGAGCGCGCTCGCCGATTGGTGAAACCGTTGTGCCAACCGGCAGACGCGGTACCGACTAAGCAAGACTCTCTATATTTTCATGGTAGGGTTTCGCCAGTGATTTCGAAAAAAAGAGCAAGATTGCTTTTCATAGAATTCAAAGAGCGCTCGAAACGGGGGGACTCATGCTTGGATTGATGCAAAATCGGCCGCTGTTGATCTCGAACCTGGTCGACTATGTCGCGACCTGGCACGCGGAAACCGAGATCGTCTCTCGCGATCCGGCAGGCGGCATGCATCGGTCCAATTACGGACAAGTCGTGGCGCGCGCCAAGCGCGTCGCTAACGCGCTCGCCGCACTCGGCGTCGGCCAAGGCGACCGCGTCGCGACCCTCGCCTGGAATTCGTGGCGGCATCTGGAACTCTATTACGGGGTGACCTGCTCCGGCCGCGTGCTGCATACGGTCAATCCGCGCCTGTTTGCCGAACAACTCGTCTACATCATCAACCACGCCGAAAACGGTTACATTTTCTTCGATCCCGATTTCACCTCGCTCATCGAACGGCTCGCACCACACTTGCCGTTGGTGCGCGGCTGGATCGCGCTATGTGAAGAAAAGGACATGCCGGCCGTCAAGGTCGACAATCTCCTGTGCTACGAGACGCTGCTGGCGCGAGCCTCGCCCGATTACGTTTGGCCGCAGCTCGACGAGAACACCGCCTGCACGCTCTGCTACACCTCCGGCACAACGGGAAATCCCAAGGGCGTTCTCTACAGCCATCGCTCGACCATATTACATGCCTTTGCCGCCTGCGCAGCCGACGGCTTGGCGCTCTCGGCCAAGGATTCGATCCTCGTGATCGTGCCCCTGTTCCACGCCAACGCGTGGAGCCTGCCGTTCTCGGCGGCCATGTGCGGCGCCAAGCTCATCCTGCCCGGACCGCGACTCGATCCGGAAAGCATCTACATGCTGCTCGAGCAGGAAGGCTGCACCAAGGCGGGCGGCATTCCGACAATCTGGCTCAACTTCCTCGCCTATATCGAGAATAATCGCGCCAGGCTCGATTTCTCGAAGCTGAGATTGAAGCTCATCTTCAGCGGCGGCACCGCTGCGCCGCGCGCGACGATCGAGAAATTTCATGACCTGCTCGGCGTCTTCCTGCTGCACGCCTGGGGCATGACGGAAACGAGCCCGATCGTCACGCTCGGCTCGCCGCTGGCCAAGCATGACGGCGCGACGCAGGCCGAGATCATCGACATGCAGGTCAAACAGGGACGTCAGGTCTTCGGCGTCGAACTGCGCCTTGCCGGCGAGGATGGCGCGACGCTTCCGCATGACGGCAAGTCGGTCGGCCAGCTCCAGGTGCGAGGCAATTGGGTGATCTCAGGCTATTTCAAGGGCGAGGGCGGCAAGGTCGTCGCCGACGACGGCTGGTTCGGCACCGGTGACGTAGCGACCATTAATCCCGATGGCTACGTGCAATTGACTGACCGCCTGAAGGACGTCATCAAGTCTGGCGGCGAATGGATCTCCTCGATCGAGATCGAGAATCTTGTGGTCTCGCATCCCGACGTGTTCGAGGCGGCCGTCATTGCCATCCCGCATCCGAAGTGGCAGGAGCGACCGCTGCTGTTGGTGCAGCCCAAGCCCGGCGCAAATCCGACCAAGGAGTCGATCCTGGAATTCCTGTCGACGCGCATCGCCAGCTGGTGGATGCCGGACAACGTGATCTTCGTGGAATCGCTGCCGCATACCGCGACCGGCAAGCTGCTCAAGACAGAGCTTCGCGCCAAATACGGTGGCCAGTTCGCCGTTGCCGGGTGACACTTCAGACGCTCGGCGCGCTCGGCCGAGCAGGCTAAGATCGGTTTCTCTCGAAATTAGCGCGGGTTTGTCCACTCCTGGCGGCACAAAACGAACCTCCCGCGATGTCCGCAGTTTGGTCGCTATCGGGAGGAGAGCGGACGTAGTCGCGTTTCTTCGGCTATGCAGCTAGTCGTCGCGTCATTTCTGCCAAAGCTGCATGTCCTTCGTTCGTTAGCGAATACGGCGCATTAAATTTTTGGCTGGTTTTTTCCACTAAATGCTTTCGCTTGAGATACTGCATGAGCGCATTTATCGATTCGCGCTGTATTCTCAACATATTCGTCACGTCTCTGATTCGAAGCGCCCCCGTATCCCGAATAGCCGAAAGCACTTTGCGAACACGGTCTGATTCAACAGGTGGCCGTGGCGCTTCCGCGTGACGGGTAAAGTTATCGCGTTGAGGATGTCTCAATCCGGCGGCGGTGATCCGATAAACTCGGTTGCCCTTCAATCCCTCGAACGTTTGGACAAATCTGCTGGCAACCAAACGCGCAAGGATTTGCTGCACCGTGTGCTCGGGCATACGCGCTGCGAGCCGTATCTTTGTAGCATCCGTCGCATACTCTCGCGGGATTGCTGATAGGACATGCTCCTCGTCGCGCGACAGCAAGGGAGTCTTGTCGCCCGCGCGCATCACAATCCAAAAGGGCTTATCCGGATCTCCAAAGCTCACCCGTCCTTGTGCGTGCAGCTTAATCACAAGCTGACGAACTCTTTGATGACTGAGGCCCAAATCTTCCGCAATCTGGCTTCCCCGCATCGGTCGATCTAACAATTGGAGTAGGCGCAGGGCACCGGGGCCAGGGAGCCCACTGTCATGCCGCAGTCGATCCGGAACAATCTTGAAGCGACATGCTTTCCCGCTCATGGTCGTGTGCCACCTTTTCGATTGGTTTTGCCTGGCAAGTCCAATCCGCGCCAGTGCTCCGAGCTCAGTTGCCGTCTTGGTAAGATCAAGCTTCGCCTGTATCGCGATTTCCGGCTTGGAGTCCTTGCGACGTCGGAGCGCGATCAGGCAAGCTGCCTGCGATTTGGTTAGGACAAGATTTCGAGCTTTGGATGTCATGCAGACCTCCGATTGATTCGGCAGACCGCATTATGCGCTATCCCGCTTTGTGAAATAGCGCGGGTACGGCGGCCATCCACAGGACGAGCATAAAGGTCGACATCCGCGCCTATAGATTTCCGTTTGTGGCAACCTTTGAGACATGCCGAATGACCCTTAGGATGTCCGCTAATCGGGGTAGACCGGAAGTGAGCGGCGCGCGGTCAAAGTGACGCGATTGACCTACAAGCGACATCCGTCGCTCCCCAACGTCCTCCGGCTGCTGGCCTTGGTCGATCATCACCCGGTGCAGCTTCCCAACTGACAACGGGAAGCGGGCTTCACCAGCCGACCAACCCCTGACGGTGCGTCAATTTCCTTCTCTGCCGATTGCAATCGCTGGAAATTCCGGGAAGTGTATCGCACCGGAAGAAACACACAAAGTGAGGGGAGACTTACGCCATGGCCTTTTCGCTCTACGACGCAACTGTCGCCAACTACCTCCAGATTCTAGGCGCCGTCGGAGGCTTCCTTGAGAAGAGTCTCACACATTTCCGAGAGAAGGGCATCGATCCGGCCGAAATCGTCGAGACGCGACTTGCACCTGACATGCTGCCGTTCCGTTTCCAGATCGTCTCAGTCGCACATCATTCGCGCGGTGCGTTGGAGGCGGCGAAGAACGGAGTGTTCGCCCCGTCGTCGGGTAAACCAGACTTCGACTATGCCGCACTTCAGGCACTGGTGACGGAGGCGCGAACTGAACTCTCAGCCTTGACGCCAGAGGCTGTGAACGCGCTCGTCGGCCGCGATGTCACCTTCAAGCTCGGCGACCGCGCGCTTCCGTTCACGACGGAAGGCTTCCTGATGTCGTTCTCGCTGCCGAACTTCTTTTTCCATACGACCACGGCTTACGACATTCTCCGCCACAAGGGCGCGCCGCTTGGAAAACGCGATTTCATGGGCAAGATGAAATTGAAGGGGTAAAAGAGCAACCTTTAGCCAATTGCTGCGGTGCATGACTTCTTCATGGCACGTTTTGCGACATGCCGACCGGCTCTGACGATGTCCGTTTCCGGGGGAAGACCGGAAGTGAACGGCCGACTGTCAAGACAACGCTTTTGGTAGAGTCGAGATGTGGCGCGGTGGCGTTAGGTAAAACATATCTGTTGCCGCCCCTTTCGTTTGGCGGTGCCTCAATGGTTCCACCATGGCTCCGTTTCCACATCCCGCTCATCGAACCGGACATGCAGATCTCCCGCATCCGGCTCTCGGACAAGAACTCACGCTTTCGCGTGCAACGCCTTCTGCAGTTTCTGACCATTTATCGGAGTTGATAGGTTTCCCAATCTCCAGGGTCCTTCCCTACGTATTGCGTCTGTCTTGAACTGAGGTCCCTTCCCTCCACAGGAGTTACCCGGCATCAGCGGTACTACGAACCTCTCCGCCACCCCAAGGCGCCCAGCCTGTCCCTCGCGGGCTTCCGGTTGGTCACTGCTGACCACGCCATGGGGCTTCCCGTGTTGCGTACGCTTTCCTTGTGTACATGCTGTCGCCACTACCCCGGCGCAGCGACTGGGCGTGCTGTTTCGCTCATTCGCCCTGCCGTATCAGCCTTCCCCGAAAGCCCTGTCGGGTCGGCCTGCGCATTGTCCTTTTCGAGGATTGCTCGGCGTTCACTCGCGTTACGGCCTGCACACTCGCGCCGTCACCGTATTTCGTGACACGCTAATCGAAGGCTTCAGCCACTTCGTTACCTCCATGACTGCTCCGATTGCTTCCGGCTGGAGCGGTTGCCGGGTGGGGCTTGCACCCACTGGAAAGCGCCGCCTTTTCACGGCGCACGCCAATAACGGACTCATGCACTGCAGCAAATTGGATTTCTATTCGACCGCTGTGCGGCACTTTTCGGCAGGTCGCGGCGCGACGTTAAATGCTTGGACATTCAAGGGCGCCCGGCCAGTTCCTAATGAAAGTCTAACGCGGACTTGATCGTTTAGGGTCAGCACGCAATCTGAAATTTACC